>NZ_DFTU01000020.1:19186-30263 GCF_002379485.1 Methylophaga sp. UBA4204
GCCGGTGGTCAGCACGTGAACACCACCGACTCAGCGGTACGTATTACCCACGTACCGACCAACACCGTGGTGCAATGTCAGATGGAACGCTCACAGCATAAAAACCGTGACCAGGCGATGAGCCAGTTACGCGCCAAACTGTATGAGCTGGAATTACAAAAGCAAAACGAAGTCAAACAAGCCGCCGAAGAATCCAAATCGGATATCGGCTGGGGCAGTCAAATCCGCTCCTATGTACTCGATCAATCACGCATCAAAGATTTACGTACCGGTGTCGAAACCGGAAACACGCAGGCGGTTCTGGATGGCGATCTGGATCAATTCATTGAAGCCTCACTCAAATCAGGTTTATAAGCGAATCCAACATGACCCAAGAAACAGAATTTGACGAAAACCGACTGATTGCCCAACGTCGTGAAAAACTGGCGACCATTCGCGAACAAGGCAATGCCTTCCCCAATGATTTCCGTCGCAATGTAATGAACGGCGAGTTGCAAACCGAATATGCCGAATGGGATGGCGATCAACTCAAAGCCACACCACGCCGCGTTGCCATTGCCGGTCGGATGATGACCAAACGGGTGATGGGTAAAGCCAGCTTTGCTACTGTGCGTGATATGTCCGGTGATATCCAGCTGTATGTCGCGCGTGATGAATTACCCGAAGGCGTCTACCCACAATTCAAAACCTGGGATAACGGCGATATCATCGCTGCCGAAGGTACCTTGTTTCGTACCCAAAAGGGTGAATTGTCGATACATGTCGAAACCATCAAATTACTGACCAAATCACTGCGTCCATTACCAGAAAAATTCCACGGTCTGTCCGATATGGAAACACGCTATCGCCAGCGTTATGTCGATCTGATCATGAACGAAGCCAGCCGTGAAACCTTCCGTATTCGGACTAAAGTCATTGATGGTGTGCGTCGTTACCTAATGGACAAAGACTACCTCGAAGTCGAAACGCCAATGATGCAAGCCATTCCCGGTGGTGCCACAGCCAGACCGTTCACCACTTATCACAATGCGTTAGATATGGATCTGTTTCTGCGTATCGCACCAGAACTGTATTTGAAACGACTGATTGTCGGTGGCTTTGAACGGGTGTTTGAAATCAACCGTAATTTCCGTAACGAAGGTCTGTCCACCCGTCATAATCCTGAATTCACCATGGTCGAGTTTTATCAGGCCTATGCTGATTTTAATGATCTGATGGATCTCACCGAAGACATGCTGCGTACTGTGACCCAGAATGTACTCGGCAGCAGCAAAGTACATTACCAAGGTCTGGATATTGATTTTGCCAAACCATTTGATCGCATGACCGTTAAAGATTCTATCCTGCACTTCAACCCCGATCTGAAAGCCGAACAACTCGACAGCATCGAAGCGGCCAGAGAAGTTGCTCAAGGCTTGGGCATTCCATTAAAAGACAGCTACGGCCTTGGCAAAGTCCAAATCGAAATCTTCGAGAAAACCGTCGAACATCAACTGATGCAACCAACCTTTATCACTGCCTACCCAACTGAAGTTTCCCCGTTGGCAAGACGCAGTGATAACGACTCGTTTGTCACAGACCGCTTTGAATTCTTCGTCGGTGGCCGTGAAATCGCCAATGGCTTCTCGGAATTAAACGATGCCGAAGACCAGGCCGAACGCTTCAAAGCCCAGGTGGCTGAAAAAGATGCCGGTGATATCGAAGCCATGCACTACGACGCTGACTATATCCGTGCTCTGGAATACGGTATGCCGCCAACAGCGGGTGAGGGGATTGGTATTGATCGCTTAGTGATGTTGTTGACTGACTCACCGTCAATTAGAGACGTGTTGCTGTTTCCGCATATGCGGCCTGAGTAATTAAACACTGCCATTCTCGCGAATGCGGGACAAAAGTGCGGAGCGCGTTGAACAGCCGATAGGGTGGCCCTAAGTGTGTGCGAAGCGAATAATCCAGAAAACGGGCTTAACAGCCCGTTTTTTTATGTGACATAGCAAGGGAAGTGGAGACACTTTTATATTGTCACTTATTTGAAAGAGAGCTATGGTGAATCAAAAACACATGGAAGTTATGCTGCAATGATAATAATCCTAAAATCAATCAACTTTGACCATTACGATTATTTTGTTTATGAGTAATTGTCTTAAATCGTTAATGCCCGAGTTTATGGGAGTTATTTGTGGGTTCTTGGCAATATCCTTGGTCGGATATCTTGGCTATCTGATGTCTATAGAGCCACTTATGGAAGTCGGTGATTATATTCAGCTACTTGTCTTAATAATAATTGCTAGCACCTTAGTATTTTCGCTTCATGTGCATCGTCAAAAGGAAAAGTTAGACGAATCTCAAATATATCTTGAGAGCTCAATCAATTTGATAAACAAAGCATATGATGTATTAAATTCCCAAGGTAACGGTCTAACTTCTGATCGAATCTCTTGGGTCACTGCGGCTCGTTTGCTGACAAGATCCGGCTTCATTGCATCAAAAATATCATTGCCTTCGCATAAAATAATTTTCGAATCAGAGCATGATTTTCAGCGCCACAAATTTGGGAATCTATTGAAACTAGACGGAAAGCCTCTGCCAGTTGAATTCTTTTTTGGAACTGATCATTTGGCTGGTGATATAGGACGGAGCGCTTTGTCGACTATCTCGGTTAGTGGGACACAATGGATTCCTGTTCGAATATTAGCCACTGTATACAGGTTTAAATCGTTTCCAGGTGGGTATGAAGATCCTTTGGAGACTTCAAGTGAGTTCAACAATAATGAGCTAGAAAGACTTTGGTTATTCGATGATAAAGGTGCTTACGATTACATATTGTTTAGGAAAATGTTTATCCCTGCGGGTAAAGACATTTTCTATAGCGATGGAGAAGACAAACCAAGGAAAGTCTCGCAAGAAGAAATCAACACACTAGTCCCAAATCTCTCTGGATTAGACTTTGAATGAATCTAAATCAATGAGAATCAAGGGGGCAGTGGCTGACCCCTTGATTATTGGTGGATCGCTATAAACAAGATCACGGCTTTGTATGCAGCCCCTAACAAGTCGCTCAAATCGCTCACTTCGTTCGCTGGGACGGGCTAACCTGCCCCTTAGCTTAATCATTAGCAAAACAAAGGACTAAACATGTACTCATTGGACGACCTTGAAAAAGCCAAGGCAGAACTCCAAAAATGGGATGATAGCTTTGCCAATGACAGCAGCAACAATCCAAACAAGCATGAATCGCAACGGAAATCAGCACGCGCTAAAGTCAGGCTTATCACTGAATCACTAAAAAGTAGTGGACTTATAAAGCTATCGCCCAAAGAGCAGACAGAAAAAGAACTAGATGCTGCATTTCCAAACGCTAAAAGCAACGAAATTGTTGATCTCAATGGTGTTAAGTATCAGCGAAAATTCTTCCCCCTAGAAAAAAGTCGATCCCGTAAATCAGTAACCGTATGGGGTAAAACCTGGAAGAATTTAGTTGATTGCTAACAATGCGCTCAAATCGCTCGCTTCGCTCACTGGGACAGGCTAAAGCCTGCCCCTTAGCTTAATCGTTATAAGACAAGGTAGGTTTCGTGCACGAATTCATCAAATTGATAAAATCACGTTCAGATGAACACGAGATCGCGTTCTCACGTATACACGACCTGCCCAGCTCAATGATGTCGATTCTTAAATATCAAGGGGTCAGCCAACTTGATTTGGTTTAATTCCGTAAACTGATGTTATAAAGTAACCAAAATCTTATCGCTACAAGGATGTAACGACATGGCAAGACTCCCTCGATTGGTTCTACCCAGTCAGCCTCTACACATCATGCATCGAGGCAATAATCGTCAAAATATATTTGAAAATGAAGAGGACATGACCCGGATCCTCAGTGATATTGCAGAATCGCTTCATAAAGCAGATTGTCATCTCCATGCGTACGTCATCATGACAAATCACCTGCACTTACTCCTTACTCCCAAAGATAAACATGAACTTGCTGTATTTATGCAGTCTATGACGAATCGTTATGTGAGATATTTTAATGCCGGCCGAAAACGCACTGGCACCATTTGGGAAGGGCGTTTCAAATCCTTTCTGATAGACAGCGATGGTTATCTTTTTAGGCTATACAACTATATTGAAATGAATCCAGTAAAAGCCGAAATGGTAAAAGAAATCCATGAATACCCTTGGTCCAGTTATCATCACAATGCACTTTGCGAAAAAGATCAGCTTATAACAGAGCACCCACTTTATCTTGAATTGGCAGCTACCAAAGAAGAAAGAGCTACCCGATATAAATTAATGATGGACAAAATGGCGTTAGGGAAAGAGAATCAAAAAATTACTGATGCTACTCTTAGGGGAGAGGCACTGGGCAATGAAAACTTTCAATATTGGGTCTGCAAACAAACTGGAAGACCAGCGACGTTAACATCTCACGGAGGGGATAGGAAAAGTGCGAAATATCAAAATCAAGTTGGCTGACCCCTTGATTTCTTTGATTTCTATTGAAGATTGTTCGCTCTTATTCACTGGGACGTCACTATCGCGGCGCTTTTTATAAGCAATCGGTTATTTTCAGCGGATGACTCATTAAACCATGTCAATTACAAAAGTACAGAAATGGAAATTTCATATGAATAAGTCCCAAAAGATCGATCTATATTTACAGCGACTAAGCCATATAACTCAGTTTTTCCTTTTTCTATTCACGGTTCTTGGTTTTTACTTTGTTGTTTTACCAATTTACCAAAAGGATGTATTACAGGAATCAATCGCAAAAAAAGAATTAGAACTTGAAAAAGTAAATGAATCTCTTCTTCAAAGTTATTCGACAATACGAAATTATACTGTAAGACGTTTTATTA
Organism: Methylophaga sp. UBA4204; assembly: GCF_002379485.1. Lineage (NCBI taxonomy): Bacteria > Pseudomonadati > Pseudomonadota > Gammaproteobacteria > Thiotrichales > Piscirickettsiaceae > Methylophaga > Methylophaga sp. UBA4204. The sequence continues at coordinate 24,049 of NZ_DFTU01000020.1, forward strand.
CCTCAGCAGGGGCAAAATGTTCTGGGTTATTAATACCCATTCCCATTCTATCGAGTTATCGGGAATCTAAAGGTGAGCTGATTAATCTCACGGAAAAAATTCTCAATATTGAATCAACGAAATGTTTAACAGAATCATTTGATGCGGTAGATGATATGCAACTATTAAATACAATTGATTATTTGTATTTTCAAGATAAAGTCGCAGTCATATCGCGAAAACTTGATAAAGAGCGATTAATTCTACTAAATGAATATAATGAACTAGAGAAATTATCCATCGACAAGATGGAACGGAGTTTATCTAAGTATGATAGAGAGACGCTTCTTGATCTTGAGGGTATGGGAGCTTCGAAAGATGAACTTAATCATTATGAAAACCAAATGATTCGTAGGAATGCGAGTGATGGTTTATCAGATAAATTTTCAGAATTAGTAAGAAATGAAATCGACGGTCTTAAAGATTTATCTTGGCCTTAAGTAATTCATTTAACAAGTAAGTGTAATCAGTCGGAAAAATTAATTGCTCAAGCTCTCTATTTTCCGCTTTTGCGTGCATTATCAATCCAAGAAGCTTTAGGGAGTTAGTTTTGGAACCAATTAAAATTTACGTCGAGCTCCTTAGTCAGGTAGCCAAGGATGTCCATCCCCTTAAAAAATATTTTGAGAATGAAAATACAGGTTCAGAAGAGTGCCATAAGGAGGCTGCATTGATAAGAATAATGGCAGAAGATGGTCTGATAAATCTCGAAGACGATAAGGTAAATACGAACAATAAAATAACGATAACCCCAAAAGGCGCTCTTGCACTTTTTGAGTGGAAAGATGGGCTGCAGAAGAAAAGCTTTTTACATAGACTTCAGGAGGCCTCTTTCAATCTTTTCTGGTTGGTGGTTGGTGCGGTTCTCACGTTTCTAGTACGACTGAATTCGTAACCAGGGAATCAAGGGTTCAGCCACTGGCTGATCCTGAATCAATGGGGTCAGACTCTGACCCCATTGATTTCATTTTTCCGTATAGTTTAGGACTGACATGGAACTAAAAGCTATAGACGAAGCGTATCGACCTTATATTGATCGGATTATAAAGGAGTCATGCGGTATCAAGTATGAGGCTATGTTTCTTGAACCGAATCCTGCTGTATTAAATCCTCATAATGCTCTTGAACTATTTCAGAACATGCATTCGGTATATGTTCTCGGGATACTTGAGCGATCACACTTATCATGCATCACTTCATTGGTAAGAACGTCTCGGTGGCTTTCATCAACTCTCAGTTCAGTTGATGATGGCAATGCGCTCTCATTTTCTAGCTCTTTGCGCGGATTGCTGGAATCATCTTCTGATTCCTTTCATCTAATGCAGAATCTTTTCCCGACTTTAAAATCTACATATAAGTATGTGTACATTGCCCTCAATTATCCCAACGATATTGAGCAGAACTTCCTAACCTTTGAGAGTCTAGAGAATCTTCTGATTCATTATGCTTATGCCAAGCATTGGAAGAGAGACGAAGAACCGCTTCCGCACCATCGGAATAAGTCCAATTCAGAGTATATTCAATGCTTAGAAAATTTTGGTGTCTCTGGACTATCTGATCTTTATGCTGAGTTATGCCAGTTAACGCATCCGGCTTCTCCTTCAGTTTTTTGTTTTGTAGAAGAGAGAGAAAAGGACCTTACCTTTAACCCAAACCAGGACTCACTATTAATTAATGATATTTTGCACCGATATCAAAGTACGATTGCTGGTCTTATACAGTATCCATTAAATTCGGCGCTAATGGCGCTTGCACTACTGCACCGTCTAATACCCGACTGGCCGTCAATGTCTGACGAAGGTATGAGTACTATCGGTAATACTGCTGAGACCCTCAAGGATTTCGATGATTTTTGTAATAAATATCATCCAGGTAAAGGACTTTCACATTCGGAATTCAGATCGGCGAGTGGTCATTGATCTCTGGAATATCAAGGGTTCAGCCAACTTGATTTAGTTTGATTCCCTAAACGTTTTTACAGCAATGCAAGAAAGTTTACTTTGCAGACGATAATACCTATACATTTCTAACCAATAGCTCAAGCACGGAGTTTGTAAGGCGCTAGGCTTACTTTAAGCCGTGGAGGACACACATGAAAAAAGTTTTATTGTTAGCGTTTATTTCGATCCTGTTCAGCACCAACGTCTACTCTGAAGACTTGTGTGAAACACACGAAAGAGTTTCCTTTGCTTGTGACTTTAAATCCAAAAGTGTTTCGGTGTGTCGTAATGATAAAGAAACCTTAATTTATCGGTTTGGTTCACAGCAAAAAATCGAGCTTGAGTTAACGTCAGACATTCACTTTAGTCGTGTTGCATATAGTGGTGGTGGAGAAGGTAATTTAACTTTCTTTAATGGCAATTACCGGTATGTGGTTTATTCCAGTATCAGTAATGGGGCTTGGCTTGATGATGGATCCAGAGAGAAAGTTGAGCGTGCTGGTATATATGTGGTTAAAGGCGATAAGTTACTTAAAGATATTGAATGTCAAAGCTACCCAGGCAAGTCCTTTATTCATGACTTACCAGCATTTGAAGAGAAAGAGTTTCGATACTATAAGTGATTCTCAACCACAAAGCATTTAAGGGTGATTACAAACTCTTGAGGAAATCAAATGGTCAGCCAATTTGATTTTAAAGTTATGTAGCTTTTAGCAACCGATAAAATTTTAGGGGGCACACTCAATTTATTCTTCGATTTCGGTCGCTTATAAGCAAACGCCAGAGATAACGCATCAGGTTTCTGTGTCGGCGTTTTCTGAATTAACGTTTTCACTACCCCGTGCAGAAAGAAAAGTACCAAATGCCTGCAATCTGGGGATATGCTCACAAAAGGTGCGAACAGCAACCAATAACGGCACCGCTACCAACATGCCCACAATCGACCACAGCCAGGCCCACAGTGCGACCGAGAGAAAAATCACGACGGGGTTCATTTCTAACCGCCGACCTACGAAATATGGCGTGGCAAACTGTCCTTCAATAATAGTTAAGGTCAAGTAAGCTAGGGCCGGCAGCAGCGCGGCACCGGTATGGTCAAAGGTCAGCAAACCCACGAGGGCCGCTATCGCAACGCCGACAATAGCGCCGAGATACGGCACAAAATTAAAGGCGAACGCTAACACACCAAATAAGATGGGGTTTGGCATGCCCAGCAGCCACATCGATACACCAATCGCTATACCAAGCACAGCGTTAATAAGGGTAATAGCGAACAAATAATTCGACAACTTGCGTTCGATGTCATAGCTAATTCTGATCGCGTTTCGTTTATCTTTGAACGTTGGCATGATGTGAACAAGCTTTTCGTAAAACATATCACCGGAGGCCAGCAGAAAGAACAGCAACACTAGGGTAAACAACATTTGCGCCAGAATTTCAGGCACCGAGGTGGCAAGTTTTACAAGCACACCAGGCTCGCGTGCTGAGACCTTCTGAACTTGCTCCCCATCGTTTTCTACGGAGGCGAGCTGATCGATCTGTTTTCCGGCGTCTATTACCGCTTTCGCCGATTCGTTGGCACCGCGGAGTTTTTGCTCTAATTTAGAGCCGATTGTGGGCGCTTCTTTAATCCAACTCTGCACGGGATCAGCCAGCGAGCTTACCCCTAAGCCTATAAGCGTGATCAGTCCTCCCACAATAATCAGCGCAGAGACGACAGGTGGTAGCTTGCGGCGCTCAAGGAAACGCCGTACAGGACTGAACACCAGTGCCAACAACACGCCAAGCGCCACAGGCACGAGAAAAGAACGAGCGTAGGCAATACTGGCCAGTAAGAGCAGTAAAAATATACCGATTACTGCCCAGTGCGAATTCGCCTTAGAAAGGGCGCTGGTAGGCGTATCGTTTGGCACTAACACGGGGCTGGCATCTGGCTTAGTGTGGTTATTTTGTATATCTTCTGACATATAAGCTTTGCCTCTAGTAAATTACTCTTTTATTGTTTTGATTCACTATATAGACAAAATCTTATAATCGATATTTTAATGCCAGCTGAAACCGCTCAGAAAGTATTTAGGATGTGAGTTTATTTACGATCGTGTCATGTTAATCTTGAATTCCATACTATTCTCATCAGGTCTTACTGTGAATCGAATAAACCCAGCTAAGTTACACCACAGTAAATGGACAGCAGTGAATCCGATAAAGCGAGAAAAGCATTTCCTGGTATCGGACATCGAGTTTGACGAAGATGGCTCGGTTACTTCATGTAAATTGGAAGCGATTATCTCTAAGCAGCTCTATTCAATCGACTGGACGGAATTAAAAAACCAAGAAAAATGGATTCAGGGTTGGAAATAGCTATTAGCAGTGGAGGGACCAAAAGGGGCAGAGTATTTGGTTTTGAGATACTTTACCCCTTGATCCCTTGAAAGCCGAGAATAAAACTGGCTTAAAAAATCAACGCAAAAAGGCCGATCACGACAAGCAATCCGATAATAAAAATAATCCCTGCTACACTGCCTAAAAATTTAAACATGAATCTCTCCTCGTTATTTTCAATGGATGTGGGCCGATTTTTTCTGGCTCACTAACAACTCATACTTGCATGCTTCTCAAATAGTGAGCGATAACATCAGTTAACTTGTACCTTCCACAACGAGTAAGGTTCTACTACTTTTTTACGGGCTGTTTGGCTAGATGTAATCAAAAGAAATTAGTAGGGCCAGTTTCTTATTAATAGTAATTTTTTAATTAGTAAAAATTACTTTTTCATGCTGTGAAAACGCCTGGACGACCAAGACTGAATATCTGCATACATGATTGTTTCTAGATATAAACATACAGATTATGTTTGTGGCAGAAGATAGTTATTTTTTTAGCTTGGGCTTCTTTATGAAGCGCCATCAAAATATAGTTGTAGTCTACATTCATAGTGGGGAGTAAATGTGATGAACGATATTGGTTCTAACTCTGATTACGCAGAAGAATCCTTTACACCTGAACAAATTAGCGAGTTGTCCGGTGACACGTTACTGGAGTTTGGCGCACCCTGGTGTGGTCACTGTCAGGCGGCAAGTTCGGCGATAAACGAAGTCGTATCTGAACATTCAGAACTGCGTCATCTAAAAATATATGATGGAAAGGGCAAACGATTGGGCCGTGCGTTCAAGGTAAAGCTTTGGCCGACGTTGATACTGCTGCACGATGGTCATGAAGTGGATCGTCTGGTGAGGCCATTACGTTCGGATGAAGTTCGCGAATTAATGTCGAAACTCAACTAAAAGTGGCTAATAGGTTAAGGCATCTGACGCACTCAACGTTGTCGCTTCTAAGAACATCCCCTTTCGCTGCTCTTAAACGCAAAACCTTCGAAATCCCTTTTTGGAATAATCTTAAAGACCTGGAACAGCCGAATTGAAATGGCTGGATATCGCGAAAAACTGACTTCAAATTTGATGAGCGACGGCAGCCTGGCAACGCCATTAGCCTTGATGACCGATCCTTGCAATTCATAACACTTGTCAAAAAAGATCGGCATAATATTGCAGGCCATTATTAGGCTCGGGTCCCTGACCCGGAATCACGTCGCTTTAACCTTTGGAACATCGCATGAAACATATTGGATGGCTGCTTTTCGTCTTGTACAGTTCGAACGCGCTGTCTGCGGGCGAAGTTGAAATCCCTTTGCTGGCTGAAACTGCGCATCTCCAGACAGCGATCAGTCGCGTCCTTGAATTCGATGAGAATGGCCAGAGCACCATTAGCAACGACCCATGCAATCGGGTTGAATTGTCCGATATGGTTGTGGTGACCGAAGATGCCCAATTGTCTGTCGGCATGGCCTTGACTGCCACGACAGGTGCTTATGTGCTCGGTGCTTGTCGGGGCCCAAAACCGTGGCAGGGTCGTCTTGCGTTGAAACTGACCCCACAGGTAATGGCTTCGGGACTGGGCATAGAGTTTCTGCCTGATTCGATCGAGTTATCTCGCCCGGATAGCACCCCCGGCCTTTTGAGTAAACCGGTTCAGCTCATTGCCGATAAACTGGTACTGCCGCGCATGAAGCGGGTGCAAATTGACCTGGCCGGGCCGCTGAACAGCCTTGATGGATTGATCGTGCAAATGATGGGGGCGGGGAGTGAGCAAGGTGGTGAGCAGTCCCTGCTTCAGCGAACTCATATTACCCGCCTCCAAACGGAAGAAACAGGCGTCAGAGCCTGGCTGGCGTTTCAG
>NZ_DFTU01000020.1:30321-30762 GCF_002379485.1 Methylophaga sp. UBA4204
GGCTGGCGTTTCAGGTTCGCCCCCCTGAACCAGCCGAACAAGCATTTGAGCCAACGTTTGACGACAGTGAGTTGGCACAATGGCAAACGCTTGAAGATGAGTTAGATGGCTTTCTGACCACTATTATTTCGGCGCTGGCCTACTCGACGGAGTCTCGTGCCTTACGTCTGGAATTACTCGCCGTGCTGCTGGACGCGCGACACGCGATTGCTGAAGCGCTGACGGTCGATGATCCTGCATATGATCCGGTTCGAGAACTTTTCCTGACGACATGGGAGCGGTTGCGGCCACTGATGAGCGAACTGGAAGGCCTGAAGACTCCGGGACTGGAAGTGGATTTCAAGCTTGCCGCGTTTATAGCGGGTGGTGACGCGCTGCGAGCACTTGACGCCCTCGGGCCGGAGTATGGTTTTGAAATTACCCGTGACGGACTGCGCCGGC
>NZ_DFTU01000020.1:30845-40998 GCF_002379485.1 Methylophaga sp. UBA4204
CCGCTTGCTGCTCGCCGAAGCGGTGCCTCCGAGTTTTACACCTTTGCCGTTGGAGGTTGATCCAGAGTTTCGCGATTTGTTTGGATTTAATGCCAAAGACGAGGCCGTATTTACACCAGCAGAATTGACGGGACAAATCTCCGGTGGTTTTGGCTGGATAGGGTCTTGGCTGATGTCGAACGCTCATGCTGAAAGTATCCAACCAGCCGAGGCTCTAAAGGGGGTGGTCCCGCGACCGGATAACCTTAATGATTACCTTGAGCTGGTCGACAGCTTACTGGAGGAAGAAGCCAGTGCCTGGCTGGCTAAAAATGATAGCGTACCTGAGATGATGGCGGAGCGACTGGATCCTTTGGTTCGTGCCACAGCATGGAAAGAGTCCTGCTGGCGCCACCTCGTAATTTCGAGTGGCGAGCCTCAAGTGTTGCGTTCAGCCGGAGGGGCGGTGGGCATGATGCAGATCAACGGTCGGGTCTGGCGCAAGGTCTACGATCTGGACCGTCTCGTGGATGAGGTTGATTACAATGTGAACGCCGGTATCGATATTTTGACCCATTACATGCTTGATTATGCGATCCGTAAAGGCGAGCACGAACAGCCCGGCGGTGCTGACAATTTGGTAAAGGCAACCTACGCCGCTTATAACGGCGGTCCTGGGCAGTTGGCACGATACCGTCGCGAAGACACCTCAGCCCAATTGAAGGCCATCGACAATGCATTCTGGCAACATTACACGACCATCAAGGCCCATAAATGGCCGGACATCTCAAGCTGCTACTCGGTCGGTGGTTGACACCAGAGTTCAAGGTTTCAGTCAGATTGATTTTGCTTTTCTCAGAGCGGTGCCTTTACTGCAGTAAACTCTGAGCACCTTCAATCAAAATAAAGCCCTGTTTACAGAGAACAGGGCTTTATGTCCTAGCATTTTATTGATTGATTATTTCTGTCTAAAGCTATCAAAACGTGCAATATGTTCTTCCAGATTTTGGTTGAGCATTTCTGCGTAGCGTTGAGTGAAGTATTCAATGGCGGCTTGTTTTTCGGCTTGTAGATTTTCTGCACTTTCAACCGAACGGGCGACACTGAAGGCATTAAAGCGTGCAGCTGAAAATAGAATAGATGTATTGGCGTCGTCTACACTGCTGTCTGATGCTTGTTGATTAGCAAGGGCAATGAATTCATCGACACGTTGTTGAAATGTTTTTGTTGGTGAATTTTCACTCATTCTTTCTCTCTCATTAATGTTATGGGTTTGAAATTTGATAGCAGTCGTGATGAGGTTGTTATTGGCTATGTAAGCCAATTGAACGCAACACATAATATCAGATAGAAAAACCTGAGCAGTTTTAGGTTCACTAAAGACAGTAAAACGCGACAGAGTTTTTGGACTAGCACTCATCAATTAACTCGATCTGTCTTCCTTATGAGTCCTCTATTAAATCATTAGACTGAATATGAACTATGCGTAAAACTGATAAAAAAATTGATAACGAACTTCGACTGAAATTGACCGATGTATGTGAACAAGGATTAAAAAATATCGCTGGTTTCCAGTGGCTAACGCACTTGGTGAACTATGATGATTATCCAAATAGCTTAATGGTTGTTTGTGTATTTGATACCAACGAGAATTTGAAAAATTACCTCCAATCAGATGACAGCCAAGCATTGATATCTCTAATTGAAGCTGAATTTAAAACGATGGATATCAAGCTCAAACGCCTTGGTGATCATATCGCATACGATTCTGAAGATAACTGTAATCAATACCACAATGGTAATTGGGCACTTAGGTTGGGTTAACCAATATCAATCAACTCTTACCTCTATTTATTAGACAAACAAGCAAGCATCAGTCACCAACTAATTTAAACAAGCGGCTGTAGTTTATACTACACGGTATCTTTTACTGGATACGTTTGAGCGATAAAAACCGAATAATGAAAATACCAAAACAAATTCAGCCGCTTGTTGATGATGGCCTTGTGGATGAAGTGATTAGTCGCTTAATGAGCGGCAAAGAAGCCGATGTCTATGTAGTGAGATGTGGTGATGAAATACGCTGTGCCAAGGTCTATAAAGATGCGGTCAAGCGTAGCTTTAAAAAAGCCGTTCAATACCAGGAAGGACGAAAAGTACGCAATAGTCGCCGGGGCCGGGCGATGGAAAAAGGCTCTAAATTTGGTCGTCAGCAGCAGGAAGAAACCTGGCAGAATGCCGAAGTCGATGCACTGTATTTGCTTGCCAGTGCCGGTGTGAGAGTGCCTCAGCCCTATGACTGCCTGAATGGCGTGTTATTGATGGAGTTGATTACGGATGAGGAGGGTAATGTCGCGCCGCGCCTCAACGATGTCTCCATGTCTGCCGAGCAAGCCATCGAAGACCACATGATGGTCATGCATTCGGTGAAAAAAATGCTTTGTGCTGGCTTAGTTCATGGCGATTTGTCAGAGTTTAATGTTCTGGTCGATGCGCATGGCCCGGTGATTATCGATCTGCCACAAGCGGTGAATGCGGTGGCGAATAATAATGCACAAGCTATGTTAACTCGTGATGTGCAAAATATGACCCGTTACTATGCTCAATTCGCACCCGAACTTCGTAAAACGCATTTCGACAAAGAAATATGGTCGCTCTTCGAAAATGGGGAATTACTACCTGATACAGAACTCACTGGTCTGTTTGAAGAAGATACTCAAGCCGCTGATGTGGATGGGGTTATGCTTGAAATTAAAGCGATCCTGGAAGAAGAACAAGAAAGGCAATTGTGGTTACGTGATAAGGATGATTAAGGTTTAACCGTATTATTTTTAGAAAAAATCAAGTTGGCTGATCCTCTGACTGCTTCCCATGCCGCTGAAAATAGTCCCGCGCAGCGCGGTTGACCTTAGGGGCGAGCAGCAGTGCGGAAATCATGGTCGGTATCGCCATGGTCGCATAGAGTCCGTCAATGAGGCCGATGATGGCCGGCAGACTGGTCACGCTGCCAAAAACCACCAGTGCGGCGTAAATCCAGACGTAATGGTGCTGATGTCGCGCCCCAATCAGAAAGCCCAGACACTTGCTGCCGTAATACCAGAAGGTAAAAATGGTGCTCAGTGACAGCAGCGCCACGACAACGGTAAGCAGATAGGCACCGATACCGGGGAAGGCGGTTTCAAATGCTTGTGATGTCAGGGTCACACCATCGATGTCGCCATCAACTTGCCAGCTACCGGTCACCAGAATGGCCAGAGCAGTACAGGTACATACCAACAGGGTATCGATAACTGGCCCCATCATAGCAACCAGACCCTCACGAATGGGTTCATTGGTACGTGCCGCACCATGGGCCATTGCCTCGGTACCAATTCCGGCTTCGTTGGAAAAAGCCCCGCGGCGCACGCCCATCAGAATGACGGTGCCAATAGCGCCCCCCGCGACGGCGTCACCGGAAAAGGCATCGGTAATAATCAGCTGAAAAGCGGCCGGAATTTCGCTGGCGAAACGCATCAACAGCAGGGCGGTCATCCCCAGATAAAGCAATACCATAACCGGTACCATACGTAACGTAACGCGGCCAACGCGTTGGATATGGCCTGTCGTCACCAACAATACCAGGGCGGCAATGAGTACCCCCATCACCAGATCAAATGTGAAATGACTTTGTGACGTGGCCCAGCCGGCAGGTTCAGCCACCACTTCACGGACAATTTGTACCAACTGGTTAACCTGAAAGGCGGGCATGGTTCCCATCAGCCCGGCGACTGCAAACAGCGCGGCCAGTGGCCACCAGCGCTTGCCCAGACCTTCGCGTACGACATACATGGGACCACCCTGAAGGTTGCCCTCACTGTCTTTGCCGCGAAACATTACACTCAGGGAGCAGGTATAAAACTTGGTGGCGACACCGATGATGGCTGTCACCCACATCCAGAATATGGCGCCTGGGCCGCCCATGGTAATTGCCAACGCTACACCGGCAATATTGCCCAGTCCCAGCGTCCCGGACAGGGCAGTGCTCAGTGCCTGAGTATGGGGTATATCACCTTCATCGCCTTCACGATCAAAGCGTCCTGTCAGGATTTGTAAGGCATGTCTGAAATGGCGATAGGGCAGGCCACCCGAATACACCACAAAAAACAGCCCACCTCCTACCAGCAATATAACCAGCGGCAGGCCCCACATAAAATTGGCGAAGGCGGTAAAAAGCGCTTCCATGTTGTTATCCTGATTGTGTTCAGGCTTTTACCCTAGCGCTTTGCCGGTACAGATTCAAAAGACATTCGACAAGAGTGGGGAGGCTTCCCTTCAATTGGTTAATATTCTAGTCTATTGCTATGCTCGAAATAGCCGACATATATTTCAAAATTCCATACCTCATTACCCAGTTAGATAATTGACGTGATGATGTATTTTTTCTTGATGATGACAAGCAACGCTATTTAGAGTGCAACACTTACTCTTGTTAAAACATCAGGTAACGTTTTTTGGCATATTCCTTGATGGATAATAAAAGGGAATCTTCCCTTTTTCGACTGAGAATGAATATAAACAATGCTCTTAGATTATTCATTATGTATGCCTTAATTTCAGCGCATGTTATTTGAATGGCCAGAATATCTACAGGATAAAAATTATTATGGCGAGTTTGGATACTCAGCAGGGGATTATTGAAAACAGCAAGGTCACAATTGGACCATGTACCTATGGTTATGAGTACTTGCAAGTATTCGGCTCGGAAGGCGTTTCGTTGACAATAGGCAGTTTCTGTTCAATTGCAATGAAAACCACTATATTTCTTGGCTCAAACCATCGAACTGATTGGATCACTACCTTTCCATTTGGTCATCAAATGGCTGATGAGTTAGGAGGCCGGGAAATAAAAGGCCATCCGGCTAGTAATGGTGACGTCGTGATCGGCCATGATGTTTGGATTGGCTATGGCTCAACTATTGTATCTGGCGTAACAATTGGAAGCGGAGCTGTTATTGCTGCCAACGCTCACGTTGTTAAGGATGTTGCTCCCTATGAAATTGTCGGTGGAAACCCTGCAAAACACATTCGATATAGGTTCGATGAGGAAATAAGAGCGTTACTTTTGGAGTTAAGATGGTGGGATTTGCCTATCAGCGTAATTAAAGAGCTGAGCCAAACCTTATCTTCAGAGCCGACGGTTGATTTACTGAAGTCACTAGTTGCTTCGTTTAGAGCCTGATTATGTTTGATGTGCATTGCAATTTAAAACCTACTGTTCTGATATAAGGATGCTTTGGTTTGGCGAGAAATTAAGTGGCAGACATCTAACTTACTGGTTATGCGGGGGAAGTTTCTTTCTTTATCAACTTCATCTATTGTTTACTTTGCTTTATAAACGGGGTGAGGTCACTGGACGTCTAGTGGATTCCTTCATCCGAATAAATGCAACAAAACGCGTCAAAGGCGACGCTCATAACTCGCACGCTTTAATGCGAGTGTTATCAACCTCTATTAATGGAAGAGAGACCATGAGCATCATTGAAGCCTTTCCCAACGGAACGCCAATAGATAATCAAAACATCTTTGAAAGTATTTCCAGCCGCATGTCTGGCTTTTTGTATCGTTGCCGCATGGACAATGACTACACCATGCTGAACATGTTCGGCAATGTCCAGGAGCTGACCGGTTATAAACATCAGGAGTTAATTGGCAACAAACTTACTTCCTACGTGAATCTGATCCACGAGGAGGATGCACAGGCTGTCGATGATGCAGTGGCGGCAGCTATTGAAGAGCGTAAGAACTGGGATGTGGATTACCGCTTAAAATGCAAAACGGGTGACCCCATTTGGGTGAATGAAAAGGGCGGCCCGGTATTTGACGACAATAATCAAGTGGCGTTTCTTGAGGGGGTGGTGACCACGATACAAGCCAGGAAATTGCAGGAACTGGAGCGTCAATCCAGAATGGATGAAGTGGAAAGCCATAGCGAGGACATCATCAAGCAAACCCATACCATTTTGGATATGTTGAAAACCCTCCGCCTGCTTAGCTTGAATGCCAGTATTGAGGCCGCACGTGCTGGAGACGCGGGTCGAGGTTTTGCTGTAGTTGCATCCGAGGTAAAAAAACTGGCCGAGAATACGGGGCATGCCACTACCGAAATCACCCGATTAACCAAAGAGCTCGACGCACTGCTTAAGTAATTATTTATCCAGGCGATCAGATAAAGGCAATGCCATAACATGCAACCCGAAGAAATTAAGGACATTTTCGATCAGCAAGCTTCAGGCTACGATCAGCAATGGGCCAGAATGGCGTCCATCAATAATGGTTTATATTTTTTGCTGGAATCTGTTTTTGCGGGGTTAGCTGAAGATGCTCACATTCTTTGTGTGGGAGCTGGCACAGGCAAAGAGTTGATTCATCTTGCCAGGAAATTTCCCAATTGGCAGTTTACGGCGGTAGAGCCTTCAGGTGCCATGCTTGCTGTCTGTCGTCAAAAGGTTGAAGAGGAAGGGATGACGAGTCGCTGTCATTTTCATGAAGGCTATCTTGACTCTTTACCTGACAAACAGCTTTATGACGCAGCAACCTGCTTTCTGGTTTCCCAGTTTATTCTGGATCAACAGCTGCGCACAAAGCTGTTTGGTGAAATTGCTCAAAGACTGAAACAGGGTGGAATATTGGCAAGTGCCGATTTAGCTTCACAATTAGGATCGGATGAATATGAAGCCTTATTGCATACATGGATGACAATGATGGCGGGGGCTGGCATTACAGCTGAAAAACAAACCCAGATAAGAGATGCCTATGCCAAAGATGTAGCGGTTCTGCCTCCCACCAAGGTCGCTGACATCATTAAATCAGCAGGTTTTTGTATGCCTGTGCAATTCTTTCAAGCAGGATTGATTCATGCCTGGTTTGCCAAATTGCAAACGTAAAAATAACTAAAATAGCAGCGTCCTCTTATACAAAAGTCTGAGTAGAAACAGCTTCAGTCGGTAAGTAAATAAACTCAAGTTGCTTAACCATTCTGTTATCACATCTTCAGTTTTCATTTAGCGTCCTGGTTCACATTAATTGCAACATTCATAGAGTTGTCACAATAAATCACTATCTTCAGTCCCGATGTTCATTATCTGACTTGGAGGTAACGTGAAAAATACGCAAAAATTAGTACTCGCTTCAATACTGGCAGCTCTGTATAACGTGCCAGCAATGGCGGCAACCTGTATTCCTGGTGGCACGAGTGATTCACCGACGCTGATCTGCACCCCAACAGACAGCGGCAGTATCAATGACAACAGAGACAACCTATCAGTGACCGTTGAAAGCGGAGCACAGATTGTCCGTGCAACTGGACGTCCGGTGCAATTGGAAGGATCCAACCAGACGCTGAATAATCAGGGCCTGATTGAAAGTGGCGATGATGATGCGATTCGTGGCAAGGGTGTAAACCTCACAATCGACAATTCCGGCACTATACGTGGCGGTGACCGGGGTATCCGTCTTCAGGATGACGCCGATAATTTCACACTGATCAACCGTGAAACTGGAAAAATCTTCGCGGAAAACCAGGCCGTCAGATTGGACAATGATGCCGAACTGGAAAACGCACATATTACCAATTATGGCCTGATTCAAAGTACTGATGGTCGCGCCATTCAGAGCCGTGGACCAGGTGGCACTGTGATTAACTACGGTACGTTGCTTGGCGGTGAGGAAGTGATTGAAGCGAGAGAGAATTTCACGCTTGAAAACCACGGCACTATCGCGTTGAACGGGTTGTCATGGGATGCTGGCACGCAGACTTGGATGAATACAGGTGCCACTGACGATGAAGACGGTGTTCAATTTGCCAGCGGGGAAGCCAATAACTACGGCGTGATCCTCGGTAGCGATGATGGAATCGACATCGACGAGGGTAAGGTGCACAACCACGCCTCGGGCGTCATTGTCTCCACCGGATCGGCGAGTAATCCATTGGAAGGCGGTAATGGCATCGACGTAGATTCATTGTACGAGCCTACGCAAGGTGAGGTTCGCACTGCAGGTCCACTGACCATCGTAAACGAAGGCTATATCGAAGGCGTCCACGCGATTGGTACAGATGTGGCCAGCACTTCTGAGATCACGATTGAGAACAGCGGTACCTTGGTTGGCCGGTCAGGTACTGCAATCCAGTTTGCACCCAATCAGGGTAATAGTAGCTTGCAACTAAGTGGCAACAGCGAGATTATCGGTGATGTTATCTTTGGCGCTGGCGATGACAAGCTGATTGTGGATGGGCTTACTTCAACTTCAGGTATGCTGAGCACCGGCATTTTTGATGGCGGCTTGGGAGAGAATAGTGTTTTCTTCAATGATTTTTCACTGTCTAATATTTTGTCATTTGATATCACCGACACGTTGATATACATGTCCTTCGGTATTGCGAGTGATGAACTGTTCTCAGGAAAATTCACTAACTTTTCATCATGGACATTTGGCACTGATGGCTCTTTCTCGACAGAAGCGCTTGCAAGACAGTTTATGAATCCGAGTGCGGTGCCACTACCTGCGGCATTACCGCTTTTCGCTTTCGGCCTTTTCGGACTTTGGGCTGGCCGAGCACGTCTTTTGAAATAATCATCGACGTAGGGGCAACCCTCATTGCGTCGAGCCAATGTCTTTTGGATCAAAAGGGTCAGAGTCTGACTCTGGCCCTTTTGATTCAGCTGTTTTACACTCGATTTAAGCTATATTTTGCATTAGGATTTTATTGTCCTAGAAGTATCTGAACATCCACAGCCCCATCGCGATCATCATCAGGTTTTCGGTGAGCGATACAAATCCCAGTGGTACATTGCTGCCACCACCTACGCAGGCGCATTTGAGTTCGCGTTTGTCTATATACACTGCCTTGAGCACTGATACCGCGCCGACCGTGCCGATAAATAATGCGACAGGGATAGCCAACCACAGCATTGCTCCTGCCACCATGAGAACGCCTGCCAGCAATTCACCAAAAGGATACACATAGGAGTAGGGCACCACCCGACGTGCCAACAGGTCATAGTTGAGAAACATGGTTGAGAAGCTTTCAACATCCTGTAATTTGAGCAGCGCCAAAATGCTCATGCTAATGGCGATAAACAGCTCGGCAGTACGGATGCTCAGCAGACCTTCGCCCAACATCCAGCTTATCGCCAGAGCCAACAGGGCGGCAACGCCGAATACTGCCAATACAGGCTGATAACTGGTTTCGTCCTTGGCTTTTACCTTCTTGCCGAAGTGCTGCCGCAACGCGTCATATCCACCAATACGGGTTTCGTTGATAAATGTCTGGGGTGTCGTTTCCACATCATGCTGCTCTTTGAACGCATCGGTTTGTTCGCGTGAAGTCAGCCATTTATCTTCCACTTCATAACCTTCACGTTTAAGCAGATCCAGGGATTTCAGGCCAAACGGACAAACATGCTTGTCCATGACCATACGATAGAGCGTTGCTTGTTTTGTTGGATCAGATGACATCGAATTCTTCTCCTTGTTTTTATAAATGGCTTTATCTTTTGGGGGGCTTGCAGAGCGAAGAAGTTCCTTTCGCTACTTGCCCTTTACTATACGGTAAGACTTCTTTGATTGTTTTTTCAAAATAATACCATCCTGTCGGCTCTGATTTTATTAGCGATATTCACTGGAGGGATTAACGGATATCTGTTTCAGGATAGTTGGTTATTGTTTCAAAAGGGTATAGGTTAACTTTTACACAAGAATACTATTTGCGTATTTGGTCGTTAGCCAGGAGCTTTATTTTATATGTTGGCATTCTCAAATCCGGTTGGCTCAGGAACCCTTTGGTTCCACAATCTGACCACTGCCGAAGGTACACCCGTAGCCTATGATCCCCAGGCGCGGGCATTCCTGCCCATGCCGCCATTCTGTGCAAACCGTGAGATTATTGGTTGCAACTGGATAGCACCCGAAGAAGGTGCTTTTTGCCGGTCATGTGCGATGACTGCGTTGGCGCCGGATCCGGAAATTCCCAACGCTATCTCAAATTGGGCAGAAACCGAAGCAGCAAAACGCTGGGTACTCGATAACCTTGGCCGCTGGCACTGGTTCCGGCCGGAAGATCCCGGAACGCGGCCGGTTTTTCATATGCTTGCTGATGGACATACGCTTGCTGCTATGGGGCATGGCAATGGCGTCG
>NZ_DFTU01000040.1:0-4011 GCF_002379485.1 Methylophaga sp. UBA4204
GGGGACGTACTGCAAGCCGCTCCCGGTGTCAGGGTCGCTCGTGGCTTTGGTAACTTTCAGGAAACCTACTTCATTCGGGGGTTTCTTCTTTATTCAGATGATGTTGCCTACAATGGCCTCTATTCTTTGTTACCCCGTCAATATATCGCGACAGAGTTATTTGAACGCGTTGAAGTTTTGCGTGGTGCCTCAGCGTTTCTGACAGGTGCCGCTCCGGGTGGAAACGGTATCGGTGGCGTGATTAATCTGCTACCTAAACGGGCGCCTAACTATGACTTAAACCGCATCACTGTCGGTGCATCACACAATGATCAACGCAATGTTGCTGCCGATGTGGCACGACGTTTCGGTGAAAATGACGAGTTTGGTATTCGGGTCAATGCTGCCCATCACAATGGTGGTACCTCGATTGACGATGAAAACGCCGAGCTGAACCTGTTCAGCGTAGGTATGGATTATCGGGGTGATCGACTGCGTTTATCGGCGGATATGGGCTATCAAAATCATCAATTAGATGAAACGCGAACCAATGTAGCGATTAACGGCTTAACAGATGTCGTACCGAAAGCGCCAGATGCGAGCAAGAACTGGGCACAGCCCTGGAGCTATTCCAATGAAGAGGATGTGTTTGGCACCTTCCGTGCAGAATATGACCTCAACGATAATGTAACTGCCTGGGCAGCGTATGGTCTACGTCGGACAGATGAGGATAATTCGCTAGCTAATTTTACGCTTCAGGATGCCCGTTCTGGTGAGGGTGTGATGGGCAGATTTGATAATGCCCGCGAAGATCGCGTTGATACCGGTGAAATCGGCTTCAGAGGCAATTTTGATACGGGTGCAGTCGGCCATGAATGGGTGGTTTCATACTCCTATTTCCAACTTGAAACAAAGAATGCATTTATTGGGGAGTTTGGTGAGCGCCGCCTGGACAGTAATTTATACAATCCGGTTTATTACAACAGACCTGGTTTTGGTAGTGGCTCTGCCACCGGAACATTCTTTGGCAATGACCTCGACTCGCCTAAGTTAACTGGCAGAACAAAACTGAATAGCTTTGCCATTGGTGACACGCTCTCTTTTATGGATGAGCGTTTGTTATTAACGCTGGGCGCCCGTCATCAGGCAATCAAAGTAGATAACTATAGTAGCGACACAGAATCTGAGACGGCTGGGGTGCGGACTTCCTATGAGGACAGTGAGATCACTCCGGCAGCTGGTGCGGTATTTAAGGTCACTGATCAAGTGTCACTCTACGCCAACTATATTGAGAGTTTGGCGCAAGGCGACACTGCACCGGGCACCGGTGTGATTAATGTCGGAGAGTCATTATCACCGTATGTTTCGGAACAAAAAGAAGTGGGCGTCAAATATGAGACGGGGCAGTTAGGTCTGGGCTTGGCCTATTTCACAACGTCAAAACCCAGAGCGGTCATTGAAAATAATATCTTTAAAGAGTCAGGAGAAGATGAACATAAAGGTGTTGAACTGACCGTTTACGGCAAAGCTTCTGACAATGTCAAAGTTTTGGGTGGCGTGACCTGGCTGGATACAGAGCAGAAAGACACCGGGAATGCCACAATTGATGGCAATGAAGTAATTGGTGTGGCTGAATGGCAGGCCAACCTCGGTGCGGAATGGGAAGTCCCTTATCTGGATGGTCTGGCGCTGGATTCCCTCGTGACTTATACCGGTTCGCGTTATGCCGATGACGCGAATACGCTTAAAGTCGATGATTGGACGACGGTCGATATCGGTGCCCGTTATATTTTGGCGGTCGGTAATCAGGACTTGACGTTCAGAGCGCGGGTACATAACTTATTCGACCGTGATTACTGGGCTTCGGTTGGTGGTTTTCCGGGAAATGGCTATTTGGCGCTTGGCGCTCCTCGCACTGTTACGTTAAGCGCGACGATGGATTTCTAATCCAATCACTGGCTATTTAAAAACGGCTTGCAGTTACTCACTGCAAGCCGTTTTTTTATGTTTACAGTTTAGACATTTACCCGTTGGTACTCACGATAACGTGGTAACCAGAAATTATCTTCAATCGCCTGTAATAAAGCGCTATCAGTCATTTCTGGGGCAAGTTTTTTTTGCTGAGCGAGTTTAGCCACTTCAAAGGCAATCTTTTTACTGAGTGTTGCCGAATCGACAAGTGGTGGGAGAAGTTCCTGGTTACCTGGGGTAGTCATTGGTGAAGCCTCAGCCAGCACCTCGCTTGCGGTCATCAACATATCATCGGTAATACGTTCTATTCCGGCAGCCACAACAGCAAGGCCGAGACCCGGGAAAATGTAACTGTTATTGCATTGGGCAATAGGATAAAAACTTCCTTCATACACAATGGGCGTGAAGGGGCTACCAGTAGCAATAAGTGCATTACCTTCTGTCCATTCAATAATCTCTTGTGGGTGGGCTTCTATCTGTTTGGATGGATTGCTTAACGGGAAGATGATCGGTTTTGGACAATGTGAATACATGGATTTAATTATTGCTTCAGTAAATATTCCCGCCTGACCGGAAACACCAATCAACACCGTCGGTTTTGCGTTATCAATGACCTCAGCTAAATTGGCATTGATACCCGAAATATTCCAGGTAGCACACACCAGATCCAGCTGAGCCAGTTTTTGTTGAAAAGCCGGTAATCCAGGCAATGATTGGGTGAGAAGTCCCGGTCGATCAATCATAAAAATGCGTTTGCGGGCATCCATTTCGCTGGTGCCTTCAGTCATCATTTGCGACACAATTTGTTCCGCTATACCACAACCTGCAGATCCCGCTCCGACAAAGACAATAGTTTGCTCGGAAAGCGTTTGCTGTTTGGCACGACAAGCGGCCAATAATGAACCCACGGTCACTGCAGCCGTGCCTTGAATATCATCGTTAAAACAGCAAAGTTCATCACGATAGCGAGTTAACAACGGCAAAGCCTTGCGTTGTTCAAAATCTTCAAACTGTAACAGTGCATTGGGCCAGCGCTTTTTGATAGCGCTAATAAATAAATCAATAAATTCATCATATTGCTGAGCATCAATACGTGGGTGTTGCCAGCCAATATATTGAGGGTTATCCAATAAATCAGCATTATCTGTTCCGACATCCAGCATGATGGGCAGAGTATAGGCCGGGCTGATGCCTCCACAGACTGTATATAAAGAAAGCTTGCCAATGGGAATACCCATCCCACCAACGCCCTGATCACCCAAGCCAAGAATACGACTGCCATCGGTTACCACTATGACTTTTACATTGCGTTTGGTTGCATTCAGCAGAATCTCATCAATATGATGGCGATCGGGATACGAGATAAACAATCCTCTGGCCCGACGATAAATTTGCGAAAACCGCTCACAGGCATCGCCTACGGTGGGTGTATAAATTATCGGCATCATTTCCTGTAGATGATGTTCCAGCAGGTAATAGAACAAGGTTTCGTTATTGTCCTGAATGGTACGCAGATAGATGTGTTTGTTTATTGGTTCTATAAAACTGGAATATTGCTGATAGGCACGTTCAGCTTGTTGTTCGATCGTTTCAAATCGCTGAGGTATCAAACCTTTGAGATTGAATTGCTGCCGTTCCGTTTCGCTGAACGCTGTGCCTTTATTAAGCAGTGAAGTCGCCAGTAGGGTCGGACCAGCGTAGGTGATATAAATAGGTTTGGGCGACATCGCTATAACATTCCGGTTAAGTGTTTAACCCGCAGTATAAACATCTGTTGCAGTCAAAATTCAAATCATCCTGCAAAGAAAAACACATTTATTGAACCGAACTACGAATAAAATAGTGAATAAATAGACCTTTTTGAACGATTGGAAAGCAGATGGGTTGACGAGCAATGCATTAAGGTCGCATATTGTCCCGAAATCAGTGAATCAATGACCGTTTTGTGAGGATCGTTATGCGTTTATCAACCTTGTTAGTATCAATGGCGACACTACTGCTTTCTGCCAATATTTTTGCTGGCAGTGCATCATCCCATGAAGAAACCATGGCGTGCGGCTC
>NZ_DFTU01000040.1:4208-6045 GCF_002379485.1 Methylophaga sp. UBA4204
CCGGTGCTAAGAAAAGTAGCCGATTCTGACGTAGAAAATGATTATTTTGAAAAATGGCTATATCGCATGGTGGAAGATCAGGAAACCCATGTAGTGATTAAAAATGGACAGATCGTAAAAATCTTTAATACTCCCCAGCCTTAATATTAATTAATAAAAAAGACGGCCTATACAGGCCGTTTTTTTTTTGACAATAATTCCTAATAATCAGAACCATTCAGTAAAAATAACTTTCTGAATAATTCATGGCTGAAGGATTTTACTGTTTGTTCGAGAGTCAGAAGTCAGGTGTGATTAATCAAAACAAGAGCTGCTGATGAAAATTCAAACTATTCTGGCTTTATCTGTGTTGGCGTTTTGTAATTCGGCGCTTCATGCAAATGAGATGGAAAACAATAAACAATGTGATCTTATCGCCAATCTGACAGGTGATTACTATCATCATAAGCAAGCCGGAAAATCCAAGCAGGATGTTCAGCAGACAATGCGTCCTGAGTTTGCCAATGAAGAGTTCTTGCGTGTTGTTGATTTGGCGATAAATCTTGCTTACACCTTCCCAGATGATTTATCTGAAGATAAAGTGGAACAACAAGTCTTTCAAGGGTGTGAACAACATCAACCCTGAGTGAAAATTTTCGTTACAAAATTCATTTGATCTGCATCAAAAGCTGTTAAGTTAAAGCATACTCATCGTTTTAATTATGCTTCGCTGTTGTAAACTTGAGTCCAACTGATAAGGCTTTGTGAGATCAATAATCTCCACTGCTTTCTTCAAAATAATCTGCAATAGCAATGTCGTTTTAAAAACATTCCTAAGGTTGCGGAAATTTTACGACGTTTTGGCAAATTTCTTTGTATAAGGGAAAACGGATGCCACTTAACCGAAATACTCATTTGCTTCGTGCGTTAATTGTTGTAGCAATAATTGTCTTATCCATTTTCCTTGTATGGCGTTTTTATCTGGCACCGGATCCTAATGCCGGTCTGGTTTATGGCAACGGCCGAATTGAGGCGACTGAAATCGATGTGGCCGCCAAAACGGCCGGGCGAATTGAGGATATATTGGTCCGAGAAGGTGATTTTGTCACGACTGGTCAGGTAGTGGCCCGAATGGATACTGAAAACCTGATGGCGCAGTTACGTGAAGCCCAGGCATTATTTCATCAGGCCGAGAGCTCTGTAGCTATCGCTAAAAGTCAATTGGTACAGCGCGAAGCAGAAAAACAAGCCGCATTGGCCCTGGTTGCACAGCGTCAGGCTGAACTAAATGTGGCGCGTAAGCGTTACGAGCGATCTTCATCCTTGGCAGGACGTGGAGCAACCTCCCAGCAGGAAGCCGATGATGATTTTGCACGTCAGCAAAGTGCCATCGCTGCTGTCAGTGCATCAAAGGCTCAGGTAGCCGCAGCAGATGCAGCCATTGTCACTGCCAGAGCACAATTGGCAGGAGCGGAATCTGCTTTATTAGGTGCACAAGCCAGCATCGACCGTATTCAGGCTGATATATCTGATAGTGAGCTTAAAGCTGTCCGTGATGGTCGAGTTCAGTATCGTATTGCCCAACCTGGAGAAGTCATTGGTGCTGGTGGACGGGTGTTGAATTTGGTCGATGTGCGTGATGTGTATATGACCTTCTTTTTACCGACACTCAGTGCAGGACGTTTAGCCTTAGGAACCGATGTCAGAATTATTCTGGATGCCGCCCCTGAATATGTCTTCCCCGCCAAAGTGTCTTTTGTGGCCGATGTCGCACAGTTCACTCCCAAAACCGTTGAAACCGCTACTGAACGGGAAAAATTGATGTTTAGAGTGCGTGCCCAGATCCCACAGGATCTGT
>NZ_DFTU01000040.1:6113-15125 GCF_002379485.1 Methylophaga sp. UBA4204
TCCCACAGGATCTGTTGGATACCTACATATTGCGTGTAAAAACCGGACTACCCGGTGTCGCATATGTTCTTGAAGATTCCCAGGGAGAATGGCCAGAACATCTGGCAGTGAGGATTCCTTGATGACAGCGTCGGCATTGTCTGCGTTGGATGACAATCGCCTGGTGGCTGTGCTGAAAAATATCAGTCTTTGCTATGGTAAAACACAAGCGTTAGATGATCTGAGTCTCAACATTCCAGCTGGAATCATGGTGGGCATTATCGGGCCAGATGGTGTTGGCAAATCCAGCTTGTTTTCATTGATTTCCGGCGCACACGCTATTCAGCAAGGTACGATTGAAGTGCTGGGGGGCGATATGCGAAAACCACAGCACCGGCAGAAAGTTTGTCCCCGAATTGCCTATATGCCTCAAGGGCTTGGTAAAAATCTTTATCACACACTCTCCGTATTTGAAAATGTCGATTTTTTTGGTCGTTTATTCGGTCATGATCGGCTTGAGCGTGAACAACGCATCAGTGAATTGCTGGAAGCTACAGGACTTACAGCGTTTGCTGATCGTCCAGCAGGTAATTTATCTGGTGGTATGAAGCAAAAACTGGGGTTATGTTGCGCGCTGATTCATGATCCGGAGCTCCTTATTCTGGATGAACCGACCACCGGTGTGGATCCGTTATCACGACGCCAGTTCTGGTCATTGATTAAGCGTATTCGAAGTGATAATCCAGCGATGAGTGTGTTGGTGGCAACTGCCTATATGGAAGAGGCCGCAGACTTTGACTGGTTAGTGGCAATGAATCAGGGGAGGGTTCTCACCACAGGCACGCCCCAACAAATACTAGAGCAAACTGGTACCAGCTCACTGGAATCAGCTTTTATAGCGTTGTTACCGGAAGCGCTACGCAATCGTCATCAACCTGTAGTTATCCCCCAACGCAGAGAATCATCTCATGATGAATTTGCCATTGAGGCAGATAATCTCACCAGAAGATTTGGTCATTTTACCGCGGTAGATCAAGTGACTTTCCGTATTCCACGTGGCGAGATTTTTGGTTTTCTCGGCTCCAATGGCTGTGGCAAAACCACAACGATGAAAATGCTGACGGGTCTCCTGGCGGCTTCAGAAGGACAAGCCAGATTATTTGGCAAAACCATTGATCCACATGATCTGAGTATCCGCCAACGGGTGGGGTATATGACGCAGTCATTCTCGTTATACGGTGAACTGACGGTAAAGCAGAATCTGGATTTGCATGCACGATTATTTAAACTTCCCTCAAATAGCATTTCAGCCAGAATAGATGAGATGGCAAAACGTTTTGAACTGGAAGCTGTTCTGGATAGTTTGCCGGATGCTTTACCGCTTGGCCAAAGACAACGATTGTCACTCGCAGTAGCCATGATCCATGGACCGGAAATGTTGATTCTGGATGAACCGACTTCGGGAGTTGATCCGATTGCACGTGATGTGTTCTGGCAGATCATGGTGGACCTGGCTCGGCAGGATGGGGTAACCATTTTTATTTCAACGCATTTTATGAACGAAGCGGAGCGTTGCGACCGGATTTCATTGATGCATGCGGGAAGGGTATTAGTAACTGATACGCCGGAGAATTTAAAAAAGGCCAGAAATGCCGCTTCATTAGAAGATGCTTTTGTCGATTATTTGCAAGAGGAGGTACGGCGCCAGGAAAATCTGCAAATTACTGATGAAAGCGCTAAAAATTCGATAAAAACCAATAATAAAAATGACACCCCATCTGCTTCGCTTACAGGCTTCAGTCTGCGCCGCTTATACAGTTACAGTCGACGTGAGACACTTGAATTAGCTAGAGACCCCATCAGATTAACCATGGCCATGCTGGGCACATTATTGCTGATGTTTGTGGTGGGCTACGGCATCAGTCTGGATGTAGAAGATCTTAAATTTGCAGTGCTTGATGCCGATCAATCAGCGACCAGCCGTGATTACACGCTTAATTTATCAGGATCACGTTATTTTATTGAACAACCTGCGTTATATAGCCATGCCGAAATAGAGCAGCGAATGCAGTCCGGCGAACTCAGTCTGGCAATTGAGATCCCGTATGGATTTCGCCGGGATCTGGCTCGTGGCAGACCGGTGGAAATTGGCGCCTGGATTGATGGCTCAAGCCCAACTCGAGGTGAGAATATACGTGGTTATGTGCAGGGAATGCATAGTCATTGGCTGACTATGAAATCAAGGGAAATACTGGGATCGTCTGTCACGGCACAACCCGCCACCATCGAAGCACGCTTTCGTTATAACCCTGATGTAAAAAGTCTGATAGCCATTGTACCAGCGATGATTCCATTGCTGTTGATGCTGATTTTATCGATATTAACGGCACTGTCGGTAGTGCGTGAAAAAGAGCTTGGCTCGATTGTGAACCTGTATGTCACCCCGGTGAGTCGTATGGAATTTTTACTCGGCAAGCAATTACCCTATATCGTGCTGGGTATGCTGAATTTTGTCTTATTGGTGTTGTTTGCAGTATTCCTTTTTAAGGTGCCGCTGACCGGGAGTTTCATCACTCTGATGTTTGCGGCCTTGCTGTATGTATTTTGTGCTACTTCCCTGGGCTTGCTAATTTCAGCCTTCACTCGTAGTCAGATTGCGGCGTTATTTGGCACAGCGTTGTTAACCTTGATTCCGGCAGTGCAATTCTCGGGCATGATTGATCCTGTATCGTCAATGCAGGGCCTGGGGCGATGGATTGGTGAGGTTTATCCTGCCACGCATTTTTTGACTATTACCCGGGGTGTGTTTTCCAAAGGCCTGTCTTATTCGGATTTACATTCTGCATTTACCGCTTTATTTATTGCTGCACCAATATTATTGTTGGTTGGTGTTATGTTGTTGAAGAAACAGGAACGATAAATGGCCTTCAGCAATATCCTGCAGCTTGGCATCAAAGAACTTCGTAGCTTGTTACGCGATCCGGTATTGATGGTCTTTATTGTTTACGCGTTCAGTTTGTCAATTTATGCAGGTGCAACAGCAATGATTGATTCATTGAATAATGCCCCGATAGCAATTGTTGATGATGACCGTTCACCATTATCCATGCGTATTGTGGATGCTTTTTACCCACCCTATTTTTTGCCCCCTGTGCTGATTGAATATCATGAGATTGATGCCCGGATGGATATGGGAATTGATACCTTTGCCTTGCATATTCCAGCAAATTTTCAACGTGATTTACTGGCAGGTCATCAACCCGCTATTCAGTTGAATATTGATGCAACCCGCATGGGACAGGCGTTTACTGGTAATAGCTATGTACAGTCAATCGTCAGTAGTGAGATTGACGCCTTTATGCAACGGCATCGGCAGGAGAGTGTGAGACCAGTTGATTTGGTGTTACGCGCAAAATTTAATCCCGAATTGAATAGCCAGTGGTTTGGCGCGGTAATGGAGTTAATTAATAATATCACCATGCTATCGATAATATTAACTGGAGCAGCACTGATTAGAGAGCGCGAGCATGGCACGCTGGAACATTTACTGGTCATGCCTGTTACGCCATTTGAAATTATGACCAGCAAGGTTTTTGCCATGGCATTAGTGGTCATCACAGCAACATCTTTATCTTTATGGCTGGTGGTTCAGACCTGGTTATCGGTTCCCATCCAGGGATCGGTCTGGTTGTTTTTACTGGGCACCTTATTTCACTTGTTTGCGACCACTTCACTGGGTATCTTTCTGGGCACAGTTGCCCGATCAATGCCCCAATTTGGCTTATTGCTGGTCATGATTCTATTACCCTTACAAGTACTGTCAGGGGCCAGCACACCCCGAGAAAGTATGCCGGATATTATTCAATACATTATGTTACTGGCTCCTGATACCCATTTTGTGATGTTGGCACAATCGATTTTGTATCGAGGAGCCGGTTTTACCGAAGTTTGGCCACAGTTTCTGGTTTTGATTTTGCTGGGGAGTGTTCTATTTGGTTTATCGTTAAGTCGTTTTCGAAAAACCATTGCTTCAATGGCGTAATTATAGGAAATCAGGTTTTAAATACATTGGCTTTATCCCTGATAACTGAACCAATTTGTTTGATATCTGTATTACGCTCAGAGTTTTGTTTTACTGCAATTTCAATATCACTATTCGAATCTTGAATATGGTGCAAAGTCTGACTTATCTCTGCTGAAACGGCACTTTGTTCTTGCATCATTTGTGAAATGGATAGATTTAAGACGTTTATTTTATTTGAAAACTCTGCAGAATCCTTTATTAAGGAATTGGTTTGTTTGACTATCTCTATAGCTGCTTCACCATCGCTATTACTTTCTAAAAGCCTGCCCATCACCGTATCGGTTGATGCATTAATTTTTTCTGCAACGGCCATAATTTCCTGAGTGGCATTCTGGCTTTTTTCTGCCAA
Source organism: Methylophaga sp. UBA4204 (assembly GCF_002379485.1). NCBI lineage: Bacteria > Pseudomonadati > Pseudomonadota > Gammaproteobacteria > Thiotrichales > Piscirickettsiaceae > Methylophaga > Methylophaga sp. UBA4204. Next base: position 10,526 of record NZ_DFTU01000040.1, read on the forward strand.
GTTACGTACCTCAGAGGCAACAACCGCAAAACCTCGACCATGTTCACCAGCTCGTGCTGCTTCAATTGATGCATTTAATGCTAATAAATTGGTTTGTGATGCAACTTCAGTTATCAGAGAAACAGAGTTCTGAATAGCACTTGTGTCAGCTTGTAAACGCTCGAATTCCATTTTTACTTCGCTAAGTTTATTGATGAGTGAGTTGACTTTAATAGACGCATTATCAGACATTGACTGACAATTATTGAGCTGTTCAACTGTCTGTGTAGAGAGGCTTGCCGCATTATCAGTCGTTCTGGCAACTTCACCGATGCTAGCTGACATTTCTAGACTGGCAGCTGCAATTGCTTCGACGCGTTGGCTCTGTGTCGTTAAAGAGGATAGGTTTGATGATGAACTGATAACAGATAATTCAGTCAGCTCGTCTAATTGAGTACCTGCCGTTTTAAACTCATCAATCGTCCGATTCATCAACCCGTAAAAGTCTTGTACTGATTTTACAAATGCTGAATCCGCAGGACTTTTCGCCTGAATATTTTTCATATCAAGCGTCAGATCGCTTTGTTGGGCGGCGACCTGCATGGCGGCCATAATCTGATTAGCTAATTGATATTGTGAATTCATTCTTAAACAAAAAAACACCAACACAGCCGTTTCCAAAATCACAAATGTAGCGTGTACAGCAAATGTTGCCCAATCACACTGTTGGCCGTATACCACAAAGGGCATGCTTCCAATACTGAGGTCTGAGAGTTGTAATGGAACAGATACCGCATGATGAACTGCGATTACGGTGGCAGCTACCAGTAAAACCCGATAATCACGCCAGATAATAAGAAATGCCAGTGCAGCGAAGATATGAAAATGCATTTCCAGACGACCTAACTGCTGCATGATCAAAATCATCGACATTATCATCATTGCTGCTGACATAACACTTCTTGAAATCAGTGTGCCGGGCAGCGTTTTATATACATACCATGCAGCCAAAACAATGATGAGAGCTGGAATGGCGCCATTCAGATGTGTTCCGTAGCCCATGGGTACGATAAAAAAGATAAACGGTAAATGAGCGGTTAATAACCAGAGTACAAACTTGTCATTGCTGACATTATCTTTCCATTTTCGTTGGTTCACATTTTCATCAATAGTTTGTACTGAAGCATTTTTAGTTTTCATTGGGTTATTTTCCGCGACTTTGCAGTATCAGTAAGTCATCAATAATGTGCTGACTATTTGGTGACCGATAGGTAATTAAACCTTTAGCATTAGGATGATAAAGATAGATGTATCCAGCGTGATGGATATTAGTTTTACTCATTGAATAATTTTCTGGAAAGAAGGACATAAGTTGTTGTACCGCCTGGGTATCTGCAGGAACTCGTAAATGCATGTTTGGCGAGAACTCAGACAAGTATGATTTCAATGTCTCTGATGAGTCGTTTTCAGGATTTAAGCCAATAAAAACATAGTTCATTTCGCCCTGATACTGATTTTTAACCAAACGTAGCTGATTAATATTGGCTGGGCAGGTAGATTTACAGGTGCTGAAAAGACCGGTTATTAATAGAGGCGAGGGATGCGCATTATCGAGTTCAAGGTGTTGAGGTTCAAGCTGAATACGGGTTTCCAGGCCATTAAGTGAACCTGGCAGGATAGCTGCCACCAATTGATGTGAACTCACTAGAATCAGCAAAGCAATACTCACCAACATTAACGTGATACATACATGGATAGCTTTTTTGATTGGTGGTATTGGCATTATTCACAAGTTCGTAAGCTACTCTAAACATCAAAGCGATAAGAGTAATGATTAAGAGGATTAAAGCGATGAGAATACGTTTAAATGGGTGAATGAGCTGTGAAGAAAAAGCGCTATCGGGTGTGAATTAACGAGTGATACTGAAAATTATGAACAGCTTCACGTTTTTATTTCACAATAATCAAAAAATCTCTGATCTTGCCAGGAAAACTGGTCGAGTGAATTTAATGCAGAGCGAATAATATTGAGGATGGAAGCATCAGCCATTCGCCTTGAGTTTACATAAATAACCTGCATTCCCGCTTCATGTGCTGCTTTAACTCCGGTAGGAGAGTCCTCAAATACCAGGCAATGATGTGGTTCCACTTGCAGGTTTTCGGCGCTTTTCAGATAAATTTCTGGATGGGGTTTGGTGTTTTCCACATCATCAGCAGTTTGAATCGAGTTGAAATAGGCTTCGATGTCCAGACAACTCAGCACTGTGTTACAAACCTGTTTTGGAGCGTTGGTGGCAAGTCCGATTGGAAGATTACTGAGCTGAATGTGTTTCAATAAGTTGAGTGCACCTTGCATGGCAAGGGGCTTTTTTTGGATATGCTGACAGACGTGTTCAATGACTTGCTGCTGTGAGGTTTCCAGTGAAAATGGTCTGTGCGCTTTTGCTGACCAATACTCCGAAACTTCCAACATATTCATATTGCGAGTCAGTAACTGATCCGTTTCCGTGACCGAAATGCCATAACTGGAAAAAACGGTTTTTTCAGCGTGATCCCATATTTCCTCGGAATCAATCAAAACACCGTCCATATCAAAAATGATGGCTTTAATCATCTGTAATCTTGTATTTTTGATAGTACATAATTAATTGATTCATCAGGCAACAATTATCTGTTAATGAGGTCTGATAATGCGTTCAAGGAAACCAGTGAATGTATGTTATTCAAGTAATGCCAGTAATTCAGACCAGATATTGTCGAGTAACTGTGGCTGAGCTTTTGCCGTAGGATGAATTCCATCAGCCTGCATCATGGCCTCGCCATCATATACATCAGCAAGGAAAAAGGGCACAAAAGACAGATTATATTCTTCTGCAAGACTGGAAAAAACATTAGCAAACGCTGTGGTATAACGTTGACCATAATTAGGTGGGATTTCGATGCCCACCAATAATATTTCGGCACCATGCTGTTGGGATAACTGAATCATTTTGGCCAGATTAGTTCGAATGACATCGGGTGGGAAACCGCGTAACCCGTCGTTGCCGCCCAACTCAATCACAACGATAGCGGGATCATGTTTGTCCAGTAAATCCGGTAATCTGCGTAAACCACCGTCGGTTGTTTCACCACTGATACTGGCATTGGCTACATTCCAGGTTCCGGGTGTTTCCTGTTCAAGGCGCTCTTTCAGTAATTCAACCCAGGCAGCATCACTGTCGATGCCATAGGCTGCACTGAGGCTATCGCCAACGATTAACAGATTTTTTCGCTGTGTTTCAGCCGCCTGTGACTGGAAACTGACCAGGACCAAAAACAGCCAGATAAACAATGTTTGTGTAGGTAATAAGGTTTTCATAACCGCCAATTAATTATGTGAGGAAAGTATGTCCACAGATAGACAACCGGATCCGTCAAACGACTTCATGATACAGGTACAAAATCTGTCACATTCGGTTGATTTGGGCACCGATAAACTGTCGATTTTACAACAAGTCAATATGGACATTCGTAAAGGCGAGTCTGCAGCCATTGTCGGGCGTTCCGGTTCAGGTAAAACTACCTTACTCGGGTTACTGGCAGGACTGGATTTACCAACCAGTGGAAAGGTCAGTCTGGATGGTCATCTCATCAGTACTTTGTCAGAAGATGAACGTGCCAGTCTGCGTTCTCAGCGCGTCGGTTTTGTATTCCAGTCTTTTCAATTGTTACCCACATTATCAGCTATTGAAAATGTCATGTTACCCATCGAGTTAGCCGGTTTAGCTGATGCCCGGGATAAAGCTGAATACCTGCTCAAACGGGTTGGTCTAGGTGAGCGAATGCTACACACACCACGACAATTATCGGGTGGTGAACAACAACGGGTAGCCATTGCCAGAGCCTTTGCTGTGAATCCTCAAGTGTTATTTGCAGACGAACCTACCGGTAATCTGGACACCCGAACGGGGGAGGCGATTACTGAATTATTAATGAATCTGAACAGTGAACACGGCACTACGCTGGTGATGGTGACGCATGATCAACAGCTGGCAGAGCGATGTCAGCGATATTTCATCATTGAGGCGGGTGTGCTGCATGAAAAAACAGAAAAAAATGCAGAGGTGTTATCTGCATGAACGTAACGGCTAAAGTGATTTCGTTCACCCAGGATTTACGTGAGCGAAATGTAAAAGTCATGTTAATGGCGATGATCATAGCTGTAGCAACTGTGGCAACTATTAATGCTTTTGCAGATCATCTGCAAAGAACATTAATGACATCGGCCAGTGCATTTTTGGCAGCAGATCGTCAGTTAAACAGCCGAACCAATGCTCCCATTCCAGATGCCTGGTATGCCGAGGCAGAAAAGCAAGGTCTTCAAGTTGGCCGCATGATTGAGTTTGGCACCATGGTTTCTAACGAAAGCCAATTTCAGCTGGTTGCCGTCAAAGCGATTGATAATGCCTATCCACTTCGAGGTGAAATTGAATGGCAGGCCGATCTGGAGAGTCCGAGGCAAGTCTCATCCTCTGGCCCTCAACCCGGCGAAGTCTGGTTGAATCCCCGGCTTATGCGCTTATTGGAATTACGGCCTGGTGATGCGCTGGAAATTGGCGCTACTTCCCTTGAAGTGACTGGC
>NZ_DFTU01000085.1:0-542 GCF_002379485.1 Methylophaga sp. UBA4204
GTGAAGCATCAGGTTTACGGGTTGTCACTTTATTAAAATGTGACCGCATAGACTTCAAAAATTCATCAAAGCCTTCACCCTGAAAAACTTTGACCAGAAAATCACCCTGTTTACTCAAGTTATTAATAGCAAAATCCAATGCCAGTTCGACAAGATACATACTACCCGGCTGATCGATTGCGCCTACACCTGTCATATTGGGGGCCATATCCGATAATACAAGGTCTATTGATTGTCCGGCCAATACTTCATTCAGTTTTTCGAGTACATGATCCTCACGAAAATCACCTTCGATGAAATGTACTCCAGTCAAAGGCGTCATCGGTAAAATATCCAATGCGATAACTTTACCTTTGTCACCGACCCTATGCAAAGCATAATCAGACCATCCGCCCGGCGCCGAACCAAGGTCGACCACCGACATGCCGTTGCGTATTAATTTGTCTTTCTGATCGATTTCTTCCAGTTTGAAGGTTGCTCTGGAACGGTAACCTTTCTGCTGTGCTTTTTTGACATAAGGATCGTCAAAATGTTCTTTCAGC
>NZ_DFTU01000085.1:654-4129 GCF_002379485.1 Methylophaga sp. UBA4204
GATCGTCAAAATGTTCTTTCAGCCAATTTGTGCTGGATTTACTGCGTGCCATTTCAGCTCTTCTCTGCCACGTGGATTTTGTCAGTACTCAGTACTAACAATAATCCGGCAATACTCAACATCAGATACAGGTTCTGACTCAGCATATGTAACCATTCAAAGCGCTCGGCGAGATTGGTCTCTAGACGCCAGTTATCGACCGTTTTTATGCTGGCCATCTCAGGCTGTATATACATGCTGAATATCAAGGTAATCACCAACATGGCCATCAAAATCCAGAAACGCCAGGAATGTATTGCCCGGCCACGCTGAATAATTATTTTGCCCAGAAGAATCAGCGTACCACTGATTATGCCAATAACATTCACTGCAAAAAACAGTTTGGCCGCATAATCTGCGGCCACCAATGTCTCAAGGCTGATAAAAGCCAGCGGAACAGCAAGATAACCGACTGACCATAAAGCGCCTACCCACAGTGTCAGTAATAAGCGTTCGCCAATAGTTTCAGAACGATTCAACCGTTAGCCCAGATAATGAATGCCGGTAATTTCATATTCGATTGCACCACCCGGCGCCTGGACAGTTGCTACATCGTCAATTTCCTTGCCGATCAATGCCCGTGCAATAGGTGAAGAAATTGAGATACGGTTCAATTTAATATCGGATTCATAATCGCCCACGATCTGATACTGCTTTTCTTCATCAGTATCGATATTCAGCAAATCGACCGTAACACCAAACACAACACGGCCATCTTTAGGCAACGAAGTGGGATCAATTATCTGACAATCAGCCAAAGTCGATTCAAGTTCCTGAATACGGCCCTCAATAAAACTTTGCTGTTCACGGGCTGCATGGTATTCAGCATTTTCTTTTAAATCGCCATGCGCACGGGCTTCAGAAATCGCATCCACCACGGCTGGACGTTTAACGGTTTTCAGTTCATGTAATTCAGTTTTCAGTGCCTGAGCACCGCGTTCTGTTATTGGTACGGCCATTAATTCAATTCTCCATGTAATGACTGTAAACGATTCACCGAGACACTGTCTTCGCAATGCAGGGCCAGAATTGTGGCACGAGCAGCGGCTAATGTTGTGGTGTAGTTCACCTGATGTTGCAATGCAGCGCGGCGTATTTCTCTTGAATCCGCAACGGCCTGACGACCTTCTGTTGTATTCACAATCAGGGCAATTTCATCGTTTTTAATCATATCCACAATATGCGGCTGACCTTCTGCGACTTTTTTAACTCGCTCACAGGGCACATCGGCCTCCATCAGCGTTTGTTGTGTGCCTCGCGTGGCCAGCAACGAGAAACCCAAGCCTAACAAATCTTTGGCAATCTTGATAACCGATTGTTTGTCGGCATCACGCACTGAAATAAAGGCTTTACCTCCAACCGGCAGACTCACCGATGCCGCTAACTGGGATTTGGCAAAAGCCTCACCGAAAGTACGGCCCACGCCCATTACTTCACCAGTGGATTTCATTTCCGGTCCAAGAATCGGATCCACACCCTGGAACTTGATGAATGGGAACACCGCTTCTTTAACCGAATAGTAAGACGGAATCACTTCTTTAGTTACACCCTGCTCTGCCAGGCTCATACCGGCCATACAGCGTGCAGCAACTTTAGCCAGCGGTACACCAATCGATTTAGATACATATGGCACGGTACGTGATGCGCGTGGGTTCACTTCCAGAATAAATATACGGTCACCCTGAATGGCAAACTGGGTATTCATAAGTCCCACTACGCCCAGTTCAAGTGCCATCTGTTTCACCTGTACCCGTAACTGATCCATGACTTCCTGACTCAGACTGTAAGGGGGTAAGGCGCAGGCAGAGTCACCGGAATGAACACCCGCCTGTTCGATATGTTCCATAATGCCGCCGATAAGCACTTCCTTACCGTCACAAATTGCATCGACATCGACCTCAATGGCGTCATCCAGGAAACGATCCAGTAATACCGGAGAATCATTGGAAACCGATACCGCAGTCAGCATATAACGTTGTAACTCTTCTTCGTTATAAACGATTTCCATTGCACGGCCACCCAATACATAAGATGGACGAACCACTAATGGATAACCGATTTCTGCCGCCAGTGACACAGCGGTATCAACTGAATGTGCCAAACGATTTGGCGGTTGCAGTAAGCCGAGTTTTTCGACCATTTGCTGGAACCGTTCGCGATCTTCTGCATGGTCAATGGCATCCGGCGAAGTACCAATAATTGGCACACCGGCAGCTTCAAGTGCACGCGCCAGTTTCAATGGTGTCTGACCACCGAACTGGACGATCACGCCTTTAGGTTTTTCCAGCGCAACAATTTCCAGTACGTCTTCCAGCGTCAGTGACTCAAAATATAGTCGATCCGATGTGTCGTAATCGGTGGAAACGGTTTCTGGATTACAGTTGACCATAATGGTTTCGTAACCATCTTCGCGTAACGCCAGCGCGGCGTGAACACAACAATAATCAAACTCAATACCCTGACCAATACGGTTAGGACCACCACCTAAAATCATGATTTTGTCACGATTAGTCGGATTGGCTTCGCACTCTTCGTCATAGGTTGAGTACATATAGGCAGTAGAGGTTGAAAATTCAGCTGCACAGGTATCAACCCGTTTATACACCGGACGAACTCCCAATGCATGACGATGGCTGCGAAATTGTTTTTCTGTTTTGTGTAACAATTTTGCCAGTCGTGAATCAGCGAAACCTTTGCGCTTCAACGCGCGCATTTCAGCTTCATCAATATCGTTTAACGAACGCTCTTTAAGCTGATTTTCAATTTCCACCAGCTCCTGAATCTGAATCAGGAACCACGGATCAATATGTGTTAGCTGCTGAACTTCGTCAAAGCCCATTCCATAACGGAAAGCATCACCTACGTACCAAAGACGATCGGAGCCAGGCAAACTTAATTCACGGCGTAATACTTCAGCGGTATTTTCGGCTTTCAGATCCAGAATTTCGTTAAAACCATCCCGATCTGTTTCAAGACCACGTAATGCTTTCTGTAAAGACTCCTGGAAATTACGACCAATGGCCATCACTTCACCGACAGATTTCATCTGAGTGCTCAGACGGTTATCCGCCAACGGGAATTTTTCAAAGGTAAAACGTGGAATTTTAGTGACGACATAATCAATAGTCGGTTCAAATGACGTTGGTGTCGCATTGCCGGTAATTTCGTTCTGTAATTCATCCAGTGTGTAACCCACTGCCAGTTTGGCAGCGACTTTGGCAATTGGAAAACCGGTGGCTTTCGAAGCCAAAGCCGATGAGCGTGACACCCGTGGATTCATTTCGATAATGATCAAACGACCGGTTTCCGGATTTACCGCAAACTGCACGTTCGAACCACCGGTTTCCACGCCAATCTCACGCAAAACTGCCAGCGAGGCATTACGCATGATTTGGTATTCTTTATCGGTCAGCGTCTGGGCAGGTGCCACAGTGAT
>NZ_DFTU01000024.1:0-1415 GCF_002379485.1 Methylophaga sp. UBA4204
GAAGTGAGTGAAAAGTCATTAGGCGAATTTGATACCGATATTCGGGTGATTTCTGAACTGGCCGGGCTGACAATTGATGCTCCGGAACCGTTGGGAAAAACTGCCGCTGATAAACGTTTATTAGATATTAAATTGAGTAAAGATGACGAACAGCGATCATTACTGCAATTAAATTATGCTGATATAGCAAGCGCTGTCTGGCTGATTCAGGATTCTGCTCGCGGTGAAATTACTATTGGTATTCCAGAGCCTGAGCTACCGGCAAGCGGTATTCGATTAAGAGGGCGTCTGAACGAGTTGTCCATTTCAGAGTGGATGCAATGGCAACAAACCTGGCTGGCAGACAGCATCACTGAACAAAACTTCGATAATTGGCCAGCGGTTGATATTGAAATGGCAGTGGACAATCTGCGGTTTAATCAGTGGGTGCTTAACGACGTTCAAACCAAAGCTTTTCAACGTAACCAAATCTGGCAAATGGATATTCAATCGCGGCAGCTAAGAGGTGATATTCGTTGGCCCGTTGAATCAGATTCACTGCCAACATTGCACTTTGACTTCGTCGATCTGCAGTTACCCGCATCGAACAATCAGTCAAATGGACGCAAAAAATTCAAATCCGAGTTATGGCCAAGTTTTCAGTTAAATATTGATAGTTTGACAGTTGATGGTATGCAACTGGGACGTGTACAGGCCCGGGCGCTTCAGCAAGGGAATAGCTGGTTGTTGCAAAGTGCCAGTATGCAATCGGCAGTTTTACAAGCGGAACTGGATGGCGTCTGGCAAAAAAACGACCTTGCGGACAGCAGTCAACTAAATTTAAAACTCACCAGTAATGATCTTGCCGGTTTGTTTGAGGATTTGGGTTATCAAGCCGCCATTCATTCTAATCAGGTTGGGGTTACCGGACAGTTTAGCTGGCCAGACGAACCGTTGAATCTTTCAATGGCCAACCTGCAAGGCAATTTGAATCTGCAAATCGATGATGGTCAATTGGTGGACGTTGAGCCAGGTGCAGCAGGACGCATATTTGGTTTAATGAGTTTTGCTGCTATTCCACGGCGGTTGGCACTGGATTTCAGTGATTTTTTTGGTAAAGGTTTTTCGTTCCGGGAAATCAGTGGCGATTTTCAATTTGCCAATGGTCAGGCGGTTACTGATAACTTGAACATGCGTGGCGACAGCGCCAGTATTGATGTTACCGGACCGATTAATATTGTTGATAGAACCTATCACCAAACAGTTGTTGTCACGCCAAATGTATCATCCACCCTGCCACTTGCCGGTGCAGTTGCCGGCGGGCCAGTTGGTCTGGGAGTTGGAACAGCGATCTATCTGGTTGATCGAATTGCCGGTCGATTATTTGATCGGGATCTGGTCGATATGATTAGCTATCGTTATCGACTCACCGGTCC
>NZ_DFTU01000024.1:1536-3656 GCF_002379485.1 Methylophaga sp. UBA4204
GATGTGTTTAGAAAATAATATCAATGTTCATGTTCTGTACGATATCTTCCCGCCATTCCAGGTTTCTGGAAGAGCCTGTTAGCAATATTGTAGGCGTCGCTCGCAAAATGCCGGGATAACTGAATGCGTATCATAAATTTTACTTGCCATACTCCAGGTTTAATTGTTGTCAGTCACAACAGAGTCGGTTAGTAATGTTTGATCTGCTAAGATAGTCAATTTATCGCGTAGTTCAAAAGTAATGACAAATCCTATATTTGACCAACTGGAACAACAGATCCTTATGCCTGCAGAGTTGCAGTCACAGGATATCGAACAGGCTTTATCAAGCGCCATGCGTCCTGGTGTTGATTTTGCTGATTTGTATTTTCAGCGTTCGCGTGGCGAAAACTGGTTGATGGATGACGGCATTATAAAAGATGGTGGCTATCATCTTGAGCAGGGCGTTGGGGTAAGGGCTTGCAGCGGTGAAAAAACCGGCTTTGCCTACTCCGATGATCTGAGTTTGAAGTCATTGTTGGAGGCGACCAGCGCGGCCAGTGCTGTGGTAAAACATGGTCAGCAAAAACAGATTGATGCTCGGAAAAACGTTCATGCCTCGCCCTTTTATTCTGACCTTGATCCCATATTGGGCATGGACACTCAGACAAAATTAAACCTGTTGCGGGAAGCTGATGCATATGCCCGCGCAGCCGATCCCCGTGTTACTCAGGTGACAGTCAGTTTAGCCGGTAGTCTCGAACATATTCTAATCGCTGCCAGTGATGGTACCTATGCCGCTGATATTCGGCCGTTAATACGGATGAATGTCAGTGTTATCGTTGAATCTAATGGACGGCGTGAGCGTGGCAGTGCCGGTGGCGGTCGGCGTCTGGACTATCAGTATTTTATTGATAATGATTTAGCAGTAGGTTTTGCCAAAGAAGCTGTGCGGCAGGCTCTGGTTAATCTGGAAGCCGTTGATGCTCCTGCTGGAACAATGCCTGTAGTGTTAGCTTCAGGTTGGCCTGGCGTATTATTGCATGAAGCTGTGGGACATGGCTTGGAAGGCGACTTCAATCGCCGGGATACCTCAGCCTTCTCTGGCAAAATCGGTGAACAAGTAGCATCACCCTTATGTACCGTGGTGGATGATGGCACATTAATGGATCGACGTGGTTCATTGACGATTGATGATGAAGGTACGCCAACCGAATTCACCACCTTGATAGAAAACGGCCGACTCACAGGCTATATGCAGGACAAATTAAATGCCCGGTTGATGGGAATGCGCAGTACCGGAAATGGCCGCCGTGAATCCTATGCACATCTGCCGATGCCACGTATGACCAATACCTATATGCTGGCTGGACAACACAAAGCAGAAGAAATTATAGCCAGTGTTGAAAAGGGTATTTATGCGGTTAATTTTGGTGGCGGTCAGGTTGATATTACCTCCGGCAAATTTGTATTTTCCAGCAGTGAAGCCTATCTGATTGAAAATGGCAAAGTGACTCGTCCCGTTAAAGGCGCCACATTGATTGGCAACGGTCCTGAAGTCATGAATCGTATCAGCATGGTGGCTGATGATCTTGAATTGGATTCGGGCATTGGTAACTGCGGTAAAGAAGGACAGAGCGTGCCAGTTGGCGTCGGCCAGCCGACATTGAAAATTGATGCTTTGACAGTTGGAGGCACAGCGTAATGAGTTCAGTGCACAAAGCCGTCGCTTTGATTTCAGGCGGTCTGGATTCCATGCTTGCGGTGCGGGTACTTCAGGAACAGGGAATTGAAGTAGAAGGCATCAACTTTTTTACCGGTTTCTGCGTTGAAGGGCATACCCATGCAATTCGAAATCAGCATAAAGACAAGCAGAAACGCAATAATGCATTATGGGTCGCGGAACAGCTGGGAATCAAATTACATATCATTGATGTGATTGAAGAATACAAAGACGTGTTGCTCAATCCAAAACATGGCTATGGCGCGAATATGAACCCTTGTCTGGACTGTAAAATCTTTATGGTCAAAAAAGCGGTTGAATGGGTGAAAGAAAATCATATGCAGGGTTTTGATTTTATTATTACCGGCGAAGTCATTGGCCAGCGTCCCAAATCTCAATTAAAGCGCACTATGCCGAT
>NZ_DFTU01000024.1:3730-3976 GCF_002379485.1 Methylophaga sp. UBA4204
ATTAAAGCGCACTATGCCGATTGTGGCAGCTGAATCAGGCGCTGAGGATTTACTGTTACGTCCGTTATGTGCCAAAAACCTCCAACCAACCAGACCAGAACGTGAAGGATGGGTAGACCGCGATAAGCTTTATGATTTTCATGGACGCAACCGTAAGCCGCAGATTGCATTGGCAAAACAGTTTGGCTTTGATGATTTTGCCACCCCTGCCGGAGGATGCTGTTTCCTGACCGATGAAAGTTATTC
>NZ_DFTU01000024.1:4069-8523 GCF_002379485.1 Methylophaga sp. UBA4204
CGGCATATTCGGCCAAAAGCGGATTTTAAAATGATCATTGCCCGCGATGCTGGAGAGAGCAAATTCCTCGAAGGTTATCGCAAACAGTTTACCAGCCTGTATTCAACCAGCCATAATGGACCAATGGCCATTATTGATGGTGATATTGAACAACAGGATTTTCCGCTGGCGGCATCCATCGTGGCGCGTTATGGTCAGGGGCGACATGCTGATGAAGTTGAAGTAGAAATTACGGTACCGGATAAACCACCGAGGCATATTCAGGCACGCCCGATTAACGTTGAGCAGGTTCCACAGGAGTGGTACGTGTGAAACAGATTGAATTAGATGCAAGAAGATTGTTATGTCCCTTGCCAGTCATCAAAACGCAGAATAAAGTAGCGGAATTGTCTTCTGGAGATATTCTCACAGTAATTTGCACCGATCCCGGTGCGTTAAGTGATATTCCTGCATGGGCCAGAATCCATGGACATCAGATTGTAAAGTCGGTTGAAAAGGATGATGAGATCATTATTACGGTCTGTGTTGGTGCGTAGCACTTTAATGGTGCGTTTTAGGTGTTGAGTGCACCAATAGTGATCATTGGTGGCTGGTGTCTGCACTCAAATGGTTGATTTTATGGGGCTGTTGAGTTGGCAAGGTTTGTGCTGTAACAGCAAGTGAGTTTTTTTGCACCAAGGTGTGCAGTTTTTTAATTTGGAGATTATAAATGTCAGTCGAAAATGTGCTTCAGATAATTAAGGACGAGGACGTTAAATTCCTTGATTTCCGTTTCACCGACACGCGTGGTAAAGAGCAACACGTTTCTTACCCAGCGCATTCAATTGATGAAGATACCTTCTCTGAAGGGGTCATGTTTGATGGTTCATCAGTTGCCGGTTGGAAAGGTATTAACGAATCGGACATGATTCTGATGCCGGATGCTTCGACTGCTGTTCTCGATCCGTTTATGGACGATACAACGCTGATCGTTCGTTGCGATATCGTTGAACCGGCTACCATGCAGGGATATGAGCGTGACCCACGCAGTGTGGCAAAACGTGCAGAAGCCTACCTGGCATCTACTGGTTTGGCAGACACTGCTTTCTTTGGTCCTGAACCAGAATTTTTCATCCTTGATGATGTTCGTTGGGGCAGTGATATCTCTGGCTCGTTTTATAAAATCGACTCTGACGAATCTTCCTGGAATACTGAAAAAGTCTTCCCTGACGGTAACAAAGGTCACCGTCCAAGCATTAAAGGTGGTTATTTTCCAGTACCGCCGGTTGATTCATTACAGGACATTCGTTCAGCCATGTGTTTAACCATGGAAGAAATGGGTCTGGTAACTGAAGTTCATCACCATGAAGTTGCTACAGCTGGTCAGTGTGAAATTGGTACCAAGTTCAACACGTTGGTAAAAAAAGCCGACGAAGTTCAAACACTGAAATATGTTGTGCATAATGTTGCTCATGCTTACGGTAAAACGGCCACATTCATGCCAAAACCATTGGTAGGTGATAACGGTAGTGGTATGCATGTTCATCAGTCGCTGGCTAAAGATGGCGACAACCTGTTCTCCGGAAACAAATATGGCGGTTTATCAGAAACTGCTTTGTTTTACATCGGTGGCATTATCAAACATGCCCGTGCGTTGAACGCCTTTACCAATTCTTCAACAAACAGTTACAAACGTCTGGTTCCTGGCTTTGAAGCTCCGGTTATGCTGGCTTACTCTGCACGTAATCGTAGTGCGTCTATCCGTATTCCTTTTGTCAGCAATCCAAAAGGCCGCCGTATTGAAGTACGTTTTCCTGACCCATCAGCAAACCCATATCTTGCATTCAGTGCAATGATGATGGCGGGTCTGGATGGAATCAAAAACAAAATCCACCCTGGCGATGCGATGGACAAGGATTTATATGACTTGCCACCAGAAGAAGATGCAGCGATTCCAAAAGTTTGTCATGCATTGGATCAAGCATTAGCAGAGCTGGATAAGGATCGTGCTTTCTTAACAGAAGGCGGTGTTTTCACTGATGATATGATCGATGGCTATATTGATCTGAAGATGGAAGAAGTTACTCGTCTGCGTATGGAGACACATCCTGCAGAGTTTGATTTGTACTACAGTGTTTAAGCTTTTTTGATTGATGTCACAAAACGCCTCCCATGTGGAGGCGTTTTTTTATGTTTCGCAGTTGCACATTGGTGATGGCTGACCTATATTCATAGGCATGAAATTGATTCTTGTCATGTTGTTTGGTCTCGGCACAGCTGTTGCGGCTGAGGATATCTATCGCTGGGTTGATGACAATGGCAATCAGGTGTATTCAGATCAGCCTGGTGAGAATGCTGAAAAGGTTGAATTACAACAGCCTATGACTTATTCACCAGTACAAATCCCTGAAGAAACAGCCTCCGCTAACGTTGAACAACAGGAAAATGCTGATGAGCCTGAAGCTGCCCCAAATTATAAGGTAGCTATTGTTGCGCCCGAAAATGATGCCGGGATTCGTGTTAATAACGGCAATGTCACAGTCAATCTGCAAGTGTTTCCAGCATTAAATCCTGAACGGGGCGATTTGATTCAGTTATACCTAGACGGCTTACCGGCAGGCATGCCAATGCCTCAACTGAGTTTTATGCTGGAAAATCTGGACAGGGGAACACATACCTTGTCAGCAAATGTACTGAACGCTTCCGGGGAAGTTTTAGCTCAAAGTGAAACGATTACCTTTTATTTACAACGCACCAGTCTACAACAACCAGGCCGTCAAAACGGTCAACCAAGTCCCGGACCCGGTGCACCCAGTATTCCCGGCTTTCCTACTACTCCTGGTATCCCGACCTTTCCTCAAACACCTTGATAGTCGCACCAAAATGATGCGTGCAAGAGTGTAAATACACTTTTCATACTGCTTGAAGTGGTTGGTTTATTTAAACTCTTCCATACTCAAATATATTATTACCATTGGAATCATAATCTTAAATATGATGTGACATTTGGTGCTTACAAATGGAGCGTTTTTTGCAGATGGCAGGCCATGAACTTAAACGACAAACTGATTAATGTTGAACAGTTTTCCAGCGATGATGTACTGGAGAGTTTAACGACTGCGATATTAGTACTCGACATGAATTTACGGGTTTGTTACATCAATACTTCAACGGAAGTCATGTTTGAAATCAGCCAACGTCAGGCTGAACATATTCCCTTTCAGACTTTGTTACCGGGTGAAACACATCTGTTGAATTCATTACGCCGGGTTATCAGTAATGGACAGGCGCTAATAGAACGTGAAATTCAGTTATTTCTGCCTGCTGCAGGCGAAATAGTTGTGGATTGTTCAATCCAAATGCTGGACGTTGCTGAGCCCCATCTCCTGGTAGAGTTGGCACAGCTGGATTATCAACAGCGCGTCAATCGTGATGAAAATTTACATACCCAGCAACAGGTAGTTCGTGGTCTGGCGCACGAAATTAAAAATCCGCTGGGAGGGTTGAGAGGTGCTGCACAGTTATTGGAACGTCAGCTGGATTCGGATGATTTGAAAGAATATACCCGAATCATCATTAATGAAGCTGACCGGTTGCAAAACCTGATGACTCGAATGCTGGGGCCTTATCAGCAATCCGAAAAGCAGTTTTTGAATATTCATGAAGTTTTACAACGAGTTCGCCAGCTTGTAGATATTGAAGTCGACGAGCGGCTTCAGTTTATAGCTGACTATGATCCCAGTATCCCGGATTTACACGCTGATTTTGATCAGTTGATTCAGATTATTTTAAATATTGTGCGTAATGCAGTTCAGGCAATGCATGGCATTGGCATTATTCGGCTGAAAACTCGCATCCAACGTAATCTGACCATTGAAAAACGTTTTTATAAATTAGGCGTGCTGATTGAAGTAGAAGATAACGGCCCGGGTATTCCAAAACAATTACAGGACAGTTTGTTCTATCCCCTGGTGACTGGGAGAGCTGATGGCACAGGGCTAGGATTATATCTGGTACAGAATCTAGTGCAGCGAAATGCTGGCACAGTCAGTTGTATCAGCCATGCAGGCCAAACCATATTTTCAATTATTTTTCCCCTGGAGTTAAACCGTGAGCGCTAAAGCAATAGCATGGATTGTTGATGATGACCGATCGATTCGATGGGTATTACAAAAGGCATTGGAAGCCGTAGATATCACTGTCAAAGCCTTTGAGAGTGGTGATCTGGTGTTGGAGCAATTAAAACGAGGTACAGATACCCCGCCAGATGTGCTGGTCAGCGATATCCGTATGCCAGGCCTGGATGGGCTGCAATTACTGGCAGAAATTCAGCGTAAGCAACCTGATCTACCGGTCATTATTATGACCGCTTATTCGGATCTGGACAGTGCTGTATCTGTATACGAAGGTGGTGCTTTTGAATACCTGCCAAAACCCTTTGATGTTGATGAAGCGGTTGATTTAGTACAGCGAGC
>NZ_DFTU01000095.1:0-7945 GCF_002379485.1 Methylophaga sp. UBA4204
TTTAAATGACTCAAGTGAATCAATAATAATTACCGGTGTGCCTTCATCAACCCACATCGCTAACTCACGCACTTCTGAGTTACGCATCGGAATGCACCCTTTGGTCCAGTTCGATATTGCATGAATATCCAGTTTGTCTGGTGTCTCTTCACCGATACCATGGATGCCAATCTGTCCACCTAACGGTGTATTTTGCGGCGGAGTTTCATTGTAGATAAACGCTGCGAGAATCTTGCGGTATTGCGTGCGGGTTATTCTGCCATCTTTAAGCGCTTGTTTTGCATCATCCATATTGGGGTAATCCAGATGCATAAACAGATAAAACTTATCGCTGCTGCGGATATCTTTGATTCGATAATGTCCCTGGGGTGTTCTGCGATCACCTTCCTGCATTTTTGGCTGACGACCACCACTGCCAAAGGCCACTTTAAAACTGCGTAAGGTTTTGTCGTTTTTTCTAACCAGTAATTTATTTTCTGAACGCACAATCACCACTTCAATGGCCTCTGAATCTGCCATCGTGGCAGCAGCAGGCCAATGAAATAAAAAGACTAAGAAAAGCAGCCTGAGCATATGGCAGTTAATCCGCTAAGAAAAGACAATAGATTTTTATCATAAAACGCCTGAATTATCACCTGTAAATTAATATTTTTAAAGAAATAATCGGTTTAAAAATGAAATATTCTGTTTTATCAGATCATGCAATGATTGCGGTAAACCGATATCAAACTGCTGATTAAGATTTTCGGCCAGGTCTCGATGTCTTTTTAACTGGCTCACATTGAATTTTTGCTTCAACGCCAGACCAATCACATTGCCTTTATCCGCCACCGGTAGCACTAAGGTCTGATTATCAAAACTTTGATTTATCCGTTGCATCGATTGACTGAATCCTGGCCGATCGGTTCCCCATAGATTGATACTCATCAGTCCATCGTCATTAAGCACGCCGGCACAGGCATCGAAAAATGCCTGGCCACCCACACTGGCCGACATTCCCACATGATCGAAAGCATCGACCAGCAACAGATCATAAAACGCGCCATTGCTGAAAAACTGGTTACTGACAAACTGATAACCATCATCGTGATGAATCCGCAGTCTGGGATCATTATGCGGCACTTCAAAATAGCGATGTGCCACATCAATCACATCCTGCCGATATTCGATGACATCAATCTGACAATCTTCAAAATGGTGCAACAAAAACTTGACCAGTGATCCACCACCCAGTCCGATAACACAGATAGTTTTGGGCTTCGGTTGAAATAATAAGCTGGCCATCATGGCGCGGGTATAACTCAGTTCAAGCAAATGGGGTGATTGCAAGGACATGCTGCTTTGACGTGGATAAGTTCCGAAATGCAGCGATCGCTGATCGCCAATATCAACGACTTCAATAATGCCCTCATCAGAAGCGGCTTGATAAACCACTGAGCCACCATAGTAAAGGCGCATTAAGGCGCATCCTCTTCTTCAAAAAACTGCGTATATAACCAGCCATGAACCAGATTGGTTAATCGTCTGGACGAGCTGGCGAAATAATGAGCCGCTCCATTAACTTGTCGCAATTGATAATTGGTTTTCTGTTCGGTTTTCATCTGTATCTGCCGTTGCAGAACAGCTTGTTTAATAGTGTCTTTCTGACGACTGCCCAGAATTTCCAGTATTGGAATCGCCGTTTCAGTCATGCTTGTTCCTTCTGCTAATTCACCGGTATTTATCATGATTACTGCGGCAACCGGAACCGCAGTTTCGTTAAGCGTTTTTAAGGCCAGTTCTCCCCCTGCACCCTGACCAATCAAAACAATATTTTCATGACCTTGCTGCTGTAACTTTAATAACGCCGCATCCAGACGCTGGGCAGTGGTTATCGCTGTAAATTCTGCTTCCGCTGGTTCTGCCGTTTCAGTTGTATCGGCTGTTTCAGTATTTTCATTATCTGCGGACGTATTCTCAGCTTCTGTTGCTGCAGCTTCATCTGTTTCAGCCTGTTCTGCTGAATTTGCCTCATCCACAACAGCAGCGCCTTCCTCTGTGGCGGGAGGCTCTTGTTCACTCGCTTCAGTAAACCGAATAATCTTGATTGATAATGTATTCCAGCCATACCCCGGTAACTGTCGTCTTAGAATACCAATCGCAGCACTGTCGATATGTTCATTGATGTCATGCAGTAACAAAATAGCACCACGAGGTATACCTAAGGTTTGGGGTAAATACGCTGAAGCAATGGTTTGATCACCTACAGCTAATGGCTCATAGCCTTTCGTTATTGAATCCTGACGCAATATTTGCGGCTTTGCTGCTGATGTTTCATCTAAAGCACCGGCCTGTAAAGTCATGCACGGTAGAAACATCAAAAATGTAATAAACAATCGTGGGTGAATTCGCACTTGTTTTCCTATTTAGCTCGGTTGGACAACTGACGCCAGTATAAAGAGCGATAATGAATTTCAAAAGCTGAAAAAACCCGGCTTTTGGGGTAGAGTAACGGGTTTTGATAGCAAATTTTTAACTAACTTAGAGAGAATCCGACATGGCCGAATTCAAAATTGCCCCATCTATCCTCTCCGCTGACTTTGCCCGCCTTGGCGAAGAAGTGGTAAATGTACTGGCCTCAGGTGCTGATATCGTTCACTTCGATGTTATGGATAACCATTATGTCCCTAACCTGACGATCGGACCTTTGGTCTGTGAAGCTTTGCGCAAGCATGGTGTTACCGCTGAAATCGACGTACATTTAATGGTGAAACCGGTTGATCGCATTATTCCTGATTTTGCCAAAGCTGGCGCAAGTTACATCACTTTTCACCCTGAAGCTTCGGATCACATTGATCGCAGCCTGCAACTGGTTAAAGCAGAAGGCTGTAAAACCGGTCTGGTATTTAACCCTGCGACGCCATTAACGCTGGCTGAACATGTTCTGGACAAAGTAGATCGTATTCTGCTGATGTCTGTGAACCCGGGTTTTGGCGGTCAGAAATTTATTCCTCACACGCTGGAAAAATTGCGTCAGGCTCGCAAAATGATTGATGAAAGTGGCTATGATATCGATCTGGAAATTGATGGTGGTGTAAACGTTCAGAATATCCGTGAAATTGCTGAAGCCGGCGCCCGTACTTTTGTTGCTGGTTCTGCCGTATTTGGTGCTGCTCAGGATAATGATCCTAATAAATATGAAACCGTAATTGCAGCACTGCGTGCTGAATTGGCCCAGGCAAAAATCTAATCAATGGCATTAATCAAGCCAGAGCTTGCGTTAATTGATCTGGACGGCACACTGGTTGACAGTGTGCCTGATCTGGCTTGGTGTACCGATCAGACCATGCGGGCACTCAACCTGCCCGAACGTGGCGAAACCAAAGTCAGAAACTGGGTGGGTAATGGTGTTGAAAGACTTATAAAACGTGCCTTGATAAATCAACTTGATGGTGAACCTGCTGAAGCACTTTATGCCCAGGCAGCTCCAATCTTTATGGCGTTATATGCAGAAAACACCAGTAAACGCAGTCTGCTATACCCCGGTGTAAAACAGGGATTGCAATGGCTCAAGGATCAGGGCATTCATCTGGGCTGTGTGACGAATAAAGATGAGCAGTTTACGCTGCCCATTCTGAATAATCTGGGGATCCGCGATTATTTTGAACTGATTGTCAGCGGTGATACCTTGCCGCAGAAAAAACCGGATCCTGCACCGCTGCTTTATGCAGCCAATTATTTTAAAATCGAGCCACAGCAGGCTTTGATGATTGGCGACTCGGTCAGTGATGTCAATGCATCACGCGCCGCCGGTTTTCAAATCGTCTGTATGAGCTACGGTTATAACCATGGCAATGATATCCGCGCTGCTCACCCAGACGCAGTAATTGATAGTTTTGCTGAGTTAAACACTCTTTTTTAGAAGCCGAAAATGAAACAGGCACAATTCGACCAACTGGCCAGTGAAGGCTATAACCGTATCCCTCTTTATCGCGAAGTCCTCGCGGATTTAGACACGCCATTAAGTACCTATCTTAAATTGGCAGATGCGCCCTATTCCTATCTTTTCGAGTCGGTTCACGGCGGCGAAAAATGGGGACGTTATTCAATTATTGGTCTTCCCTGTGAATCCGTTATCAAAGTATTCGGTGATCAAATCAAAGTTTATCAACGTAATGTATTGATAAATGAAATTCAGCATGACGACCCGTTGACCTGGATTGCCGATTTTCAGGCGAAGTTCAATGTGCCCACATTGGAACATTTACCTAAATTCAACGGTGGCCTGGTTGGCTATTTCAGCTACGACACGGTTCGTTATGTTGAAACCCGTTTAGGCGAAGCCCCTGCAAATGACCCGCTGGGCTGCCCCGATGTGTTGCTGATGGTGTCAGACGAACTGGTGGTGTTTGATAATCTCAGTGGAAGATTGTTTTTGATCGTACATGCTGATCCAACACTACCCGATGCCTACGACCAGGCACAGCAATGTCTGGATCAGCTGATTACTGAGTTGCGGGAATCCACCCCTAAATTTAACGATAAACGTCCACAGAACTCGATTTCCGAACAGGATTTTGTTTCTGGTTTTACCCATGACGGCTTTATCGATGCGGTCAGTAAGGCAAAACAATATATTAACGATGGCGACATCATGCAGGTGGTACTTTCACAGCGTTTGTCAGTGCCTTTTCATGCGGCAGAAATTGACTTATATCGCGCCTTACGCACATTAAATCCATCGCCGTACATGTATTACCTGAACCTGGAAGACTTCCACATTGTCGGATCTTCTCCGGAAATTCTGGTACGCATGGAAGACAATGAAGTGACGGTTCGCCCGATTGCCGGCACGCGTCGTCGTGGTAAGACGGAAGAACAGGACAAAGCACTGGAACAAGAACTGCTCAACGATCCAAAAGAACTGGCAGAGCATTTGATGTTGATCGATCTGGGGCGTAATGATGTGGGCCGGGTCAGTCAGACAGGTACGGTAAATCTGACCGATAAAATGGTCATCGAACGCTATTCACATGTGATGCATATTGTTTCCAATGTGACTGGACAGGTTCTCCCCGGAATGACGGCAATGGATGCACTGCGTGCTACCTTCCCGGCCGGTACCGTCAGCGGTGCGCCGAAAGTGCGTGCAATGGAAATTATTGACGAATTAGAGCCGGTTAAACGCGGCGTTTATGCTGGTGCCATTGGGTATTTGTCCTGGGCTGGCAACATGGATACAGCCATTGCTATCCGCACAGCCGTCATCAAAGACAAGCAACTGCATATCCAGGCAGGTGCCGGTATTGTCTATGATTCTGTTCCGGAAATGGAATGGGAAGAAACCATGAATAAAGCCCGTGCGATATTTAAAGCTGTTGCCATGGCTGAGGCAGGTCTTGAGCCGCCAAAACCAACTGAATAAATAACAGGACACCTTATGCTGTTAATGATTGATAACTATGATTCGTTCACCTACAACCTGGTGCAGTATTTTGCTGAACTGGGTGCTGAGGTGAAGGTGCAGCGTAACGATAAACTGACCATTAACGACATAGAGACCCTTAACCCTGAACTTATAGTGATCTCACCCGGTCCTTGCACGCCAAATGAAGCTGGAATTTCATTAGACGTTATTCATCAATTTGCCGGCAAAAAACCTATTCTGGGTGTCTGCTTGGGCCATCAGGCAATTGGTCAGGCATTTGGGGGCAATGTTGTGCACGCACGCGAAATCATGCATGGAAAGACT
Source organism: Methylophaga sp. UBA4204 (assembly GCF_002379485.1). Taxonomy (NCBI): domain Bacteria; kingdom Pseudomonadati; phylum Pseudomonadota; class Gammaproteobacteria; order Thiotrichales; family Piscirickettsiaceae; genus Methylophaga; species Methylophaga sp. UBA4204. The sequence continues at coordinate 5,732 of NZ_DFTU01000095.1, forward strand.
TCACCGGTGCATCACAACAATGTCGGTGTATTTAAGGGATTGAATAATCCATTGCAGGCAACTCGTTACCACTCACTGGTCATAAAAAAAGAAACGCTGCCCGATTGTTTTGAGGTGACTGCATGGACAGAAAATCCGGATGGCAGCATTGATGAAATTATGGGTGTCCGGCACAAAACCCTGCCAATTGAAGGGGTGCAGTTTCACCCTGAATCCATTTTGACTGAACAAGGTCATCAATTATTAAAAAACTTCCTGGATGAACACCATGGCGGACAATGAATTTACCATGCAGGCAGCCATCAAGCTGATCACCCAGCATCAGCATCTGTCTGAGCAGCAAATGACTGCAGCAATGCGGATGATTATGACCGGCGAAGCAACAGACGCTCAAATTGGTGGCTTCTTGATTGGTTTACAGATGAAAGGCGAAACCATTACCGAAATTGCGGCAGCAGCGTCGGTAATGCGTGAATTAGCCACGCCAGTACAGGTAACCGGTGAACATATTATTGATACCTGTGGTACCGGTGGCGATGGTGCCAGCAGCTTTAATGTCTCCACCGCCAGTGCCTTTGTAGTGGCTGCGGCCGGTGGCAAAGTCGCAAAACATGGCAATCGTTCTGTCAGCAGCACTTCCGGCAGCGCTGATGTATTGGAAACAGCGGGTGTGAATCTGGAACTAACACCTGAGCAGGTAGCCCACTGTGTTGAAACAACTGGTGTCGGCTTTATGTTTGCCCAACGCCATCACGGTGCAATGAAATATACCGTTGGGCCTCGCCGTGAAATGGGTGTCCGCACTATTTTCAATTTGCTCGGCCCACTGACCAATCCAGCCAAAGCCAAACATCAGGTAATGGGTGTATTTGATAAAAAATGGGTTGAACCGATTGCCCAGGTATTGCAAAAACTGGGCAGTAAACATGTGATGGTGGTGCATGCCGAAGATGGTATGGATGAAATCAGCATCGGCGCCGACACCTTTGTCGCAGAGCTTAAAAATGGCGAGATTTCCACCTACACAATCAAACCCGAAGATTTTGTGATGCAACGAGTTGATATCAGTCAGCTGACCGTCACCAATGCACAGCAAAGTCTCGATATTATTCAGCGTGTATTTGCCGGTGAACCTGGCCCTGCCCGCGATATTGTTGTGCTCAATGCCGGCGCTGCCATTTATACAGCAGATTTGGCTGACAACCTTGCTGAAGGCGTTCGTCAGGCAAAACATTATATTGATAGCGGTATTGCTCAACAAAAACTAGATGCACTCATCACCTGCAGCCAACTTTAAAGATCGTTTATGACTGACACACCCGATATTCTGAAAAAAATTCTACAACGTAAACAACAGGAAATTGCCGAGCGCAGTAAACGTTTGCCTATTAATCTGTTACAGCAATTGGCTGAAAACGCTGAACCGGTACGCGGTTTTGTTGAGGCGATTGAACGTAAACTGGCTGCTGGACAAAGCGCCGTTATTGCTGAAGTTAAAAAGGCCTCACCCAGTAAAGGCGTGCTACGCGAAGACTTTCGCCCTGCTGAAATTGCCTTGTCTTATGAAAACGGTGGCGCGGCCTGTTTATCGGTATTGACCGATAAGGATTTTTTCCAGGGCCATGAAGATTATCTGAAACAGGCGCGTACGGCCTGTCAGCTACCGGTCATTCGTAAAGATTTTATTATCGATCCCTATCAGGTATTTGAAGCCAGGGCGATCGGCGCCGATTGTATTTTGTTGATTGTTGCCGCGTTGGATGATGATCAACTGGAACAGTTAAGTCAGTTAGCCATTCAGCTGGATATGGATGTGCTGGTTGAAGTGCATAACGAAGAAGAGTTGCATCGTGCATTGGTATTGAATCTGCCTTTGATAGGCATCAATAACCGCGATTTACATACTTTTGAAACGTCGCTGGAAACCACTATCAAGTTACTTAATTTCATTCCCGATGAAACAATTGTGATCACCGAAAGCGGTATCCTTGGTAAGGAAGATATCACTTTCATGCGTGAGCACGGTGTGAATGGTTTCCTGGTTGGCGAGGCTTTTATGCGGGCAGATGAACCAGGTGAAGCGTTAGCCAACCTTTTTAATTGAGGCATTCACACCACGATGGTCTTCGTCAAACAATACCATCGTTTTACCGTGCGCCCACAGGATGCCGCGTTCCTGTAATTCTTTTAATACCCGGCCGACCATTTCCCGCG
>NZ_DFTU01000095.1:8050-9348 GCF_002379485.1 Methylophaga sp. UBA4204
TACCCGGCCGACCATTTCCCGCGAACAGCCAACAATGCGACTGACTTCCTGACGGGTGATCTTGATTTGCCGCCCCTGTTCGTGGCGCATCGCATCAGGCTGCGCAGCCAAATCACGCAGGGCTTCTTCTACCCGTCCGGAAACGTCCATAAATGCCATGTTGGTGGCTTTACGAGTCGTGGTCAGCAAACGTTTGGACATCTGCTCACCCAACGTTTCCAACAGATAGGGATAGCAACCTTTTAATTCTGTTTTGGAAAGCGCCTTGAGGGTTTGATAACTGATTTCTTCGGTGCGGCAATCGGTTCTGGCTTTGACCACCGACATGCGGTCATTGATATTATCGTGAAAATAGCCAACTTCACCGATAAAGTCGCCCTGATTGAGATAGGCGACAATTAATTCCTCGCCCTCTTCGTTTTCAACACAGATGCTGATAGAGCCTTCTCGAATGTAGTAGAGCCTGTCAGGAATATCACCCGGTCGCGCCAGCATTGTTTTGGCGGGGTAGACTTTACTGTGGCAGTGTTTGAAAAACTCTGCCAACTGCTCTTCTCTCTCTTTGTGTTTTAAATAATCCATGTCATGAAGGCCCAGCTTATTTTTATAAGGATTAATTCTGCCCAATTCCGATGAATATGGCAAAATTAAACGTTGTTATACGTATTTTATGCAGGATGAGTTAAATGAAAGCAAGAGTAAAGTGGGTTGAGGATGTTTTATTCGTCGGTGAATCCGGAACCGGACATACCATCGTAATGGATGGTCCTGAAGAAGCCGGTGGTCACGGCACGGGCATGCGTCCAATGGAGCTTCTGTTGCTGGGCCTTGGTGGCTGCACATCATTTGATGTCATCGATATTCTGAAAAAATCACGTCAAGATGTAACGGATTGTGTGGTTGAAGTTTCCGCAGAACGCAGTGAGGAAGCACCAAAAGTTTTTACCAAAATTCATGTGCACTACACCGTCACTGGCCGCAACCTTAAACAGAATTTTGTCGACCGTGCGGTAAAACTATCTACAGAAAAATATTGCTCGGCATCTATTATGCTGGCAAAAACCGCTGAAATCACTCATGACTATGAAGTGATTGAACAAGCCTAATCGAATTTCAATAAACCGGAGCATAACCATGCAGCGACCAACACGAACTGGCGGTTTGCGTCATGTGGCATTAACCGTCGAAAATCTCGAAGCCTGCGAACAGTTTTATGTGGACTTACTGGGCATGGAAGTCGAATGGCGTCCTGATGCGGATAACGTTTATCTGACTTCTGGCAATGACAATCTGGCTTT
>NZ_DFTU01000095.1:9448-9646 GCF_002379485.1 Methylophaga sp. UBA4204
TCTGGCAATGACAATCTGGCTTTACACCGTGGCGAAAATATCAATAAAACACCTGTTCAGCCTCTGGATCATATTGGTTTTATTATTCCAACGCCTGAACAGGTTGATGAATGGTATGCCTTTCTGGACCACCATGCGGTTCCAATGCGTCAGCCACCACGTACCCATCGTGATGGAGCGCGTAGTTTCTATTGTTAT
>NZ_DFTU01000102.1:0-493 GCF_002379485.1 Methylophaga sp. UBA4204
CCAAGTCTAAATAATTATTCACATCCAGCCGCAGTTGCCGAGTCCCAATGAAATCGGGCGGCTGGAACCTTTGAATAGTGTTCATCACCACGCTTTTCACTATTATTTAAGCAATCTCTACTATATTCCCCGCTCTGCTAAACGATAATTAAAATTATCCAGCTCTCTGGCGTTTTCTAGTGCCTGTTTTTTTTGAACCAAATATTTCTAAAAAATATAGCCTAATGCAGCGTTGCTTTGTCGGTGCTGATAACTGGATATTTTTTGTTAAAGATCCGTCATGAATTGTCGACAACAAGACTGAACAATAGCGCTAAATAAAAAAAGTTGGCAATACCAAGTTGCGATCTTTAAGGACAATTCAATGAACATGCATAGCATACGTACCAAAAGCTCTTTACCGGTAATGGTGATGGGGTTAACCATTATTATCGTCATCTCGATGTTCTGGTGGATGATGTCCTTACAGAATAATCTGATTGAAATTCAGTCG
>NZ_DFTU01000102.1:530-7273 GCF_002379485.1 Methylophaga sp. UBA4204
ACCAGGCCAAACTAGCCCAACTCAACATCCTTTCGGGTCAAAGCAACGCAGCCGATGAAGAAGAAATAAATCGCCAGGAAAATATCCAACAGGTGGCGGCACGTTACGCTGAATACAGGGAATACTTGAAAGAATTTCCTGAAATATCCGGTGACCCGGCGGTGTTTAATCAGGCCTATCAAGAATGGGTAGCTTCCTCTGATGCGCTGGTACAAGCTTATGACAATGGGCTTTCTTTAAATCTCCTTAAGCAAACTGAAGATCAGGAGTTTGCTGAATTACGAGATATTCTGGATAAGTCCGGCGAGGCAGTGATTAATGGTTTTGAGGTCATTGAAAAGCAACTTGCTGCTGATATCCGCACCAAAATGACGATCACATTTATTGCTGTCGCGATCGTTTTGATAATCGCGATGATTTTCAGTTATCTCATTCCAAAAAAACTGACTAACGACATCAATTATTTGGTAAAACGAATTAATGAAATTGCCTCAGGTGATGGCGATCTCACCGCTAGAATTGATGTGTCGTCTAAAGATGAATTCGGTAATCTTGCTCAGGCGTTTAATGTTTTTGTCTCTAACCTGCAGGATTTAATCAAAAATATTCTGTCCCAGGTTGCCAACCTCGGCAATCTCACTGCCAGCCTGTCGGATGCATCAGTTCATACCAAAGATATTAACGATAAACTGAATTTATCGACAGAATCCATTGTAAGTGCTGTTCATGAAATGACGCTGGCCAACAAGGAAATGGCACAAGTTGCAACCAATTCCGCTTCTGAGGCCGATCAAACCGCTGGTTTAGCTGATCGCGGTATGGCCGTAGTCAGAACGTCGAATGAAAAAATCGCCGCATTGATTCGCAATATGGATTTGGTATTGAACTCCTCTCAGGAGCTTGAAACCAATTCCAACAATATCGTTACCGTTTTGGAAGTTATTCGTGGCGTGGCCGAACAAACTAATTTGCTGGCACTGAATGCCGCGATTGAAGCCGCTCGGGCAGGTGAACATGGACGAGGTTTTGCTGTTGTGGCAGATGAGGTCCGAACTCTGGCAACCCGAACTCAGCAAAGTACCAATGATATAGATGAAATTATCCAGAAATTACAATTGTCTGTCGGCGCATCTTCAAAGGCTATTTCTGAAGGTAAGGTAAATGCTGATGAAACAGCAAATACCTTTGTTGAAGCCGATAAAGTTTTCCATGAAATTCAGCAGTCCTCTAACCGGGTAAATGATATGGCGACCCAAACAGCTCAGGCAACTGAAGAGCAGACCTGTGTCGCTGAAGAAATCAGTAAAAACCTGCACGGTCTAAACCAACAGACAGAAGCTGCCAGTGAAGTAGCTGAAACGGGTGAAGAGTTATCACAGGAAATCAGACGTTTTTCTGAAAGCATGAAACAAATGATGAGCCGCTTTAAAGTTTAGTGTTAGTCGGGAGTGGGTCGAAGACCGCACTGTTCCAGCAAATCCTGCCAGGCTTCAGTGTGTTCTTTTATACGTTGTTGATATAGCGTCCAGATATTCTGCTTATTATCCACATTTAACGTTTGTTGATAATACGCATTAAACGTCTGCGGCATGACCTCTTTTTGCAGCTGTGCCAGTCTGGCTAAGGGCTGAAACAGCTGATCAGCCCCACTGTTTACAGCAGACATATAGGGTTGGACTTTTTCAATATAAACCTTGAAAAACATCGATTCCAGAATCTTTGCCTGAGTATTCGGTTTGCCCTGTACACATAGTGGTTTTTGCTCAATGCGTTGCTTCAGAATCTGAGTTCCATCATCCAGCCGACTTATCAGTAATCTCGCACTATTCTGTAATTGCCCTGCCCGGCTTCCATATTGCCAACGTTGTTGAATCTCGCCCATATACTCAAGATCCTGTTCATACTCGCCTTGCAGAAGTTGCTGAACCCGTTTGTTTACATAAACAATATCCTGACTATAGCTGCTGATTTCGTATTGGCTTTTCTCAGGATCATAAAGTCCTGATGATAAACTCATTAGCTGCGCGATTTCCTCTGTTCCCCAAGTGGCATTCCAAATCACACGTGGTAAATACTGTTTTTTTATTTCAATGACTTGCGCCAGCTTTGTTCTTAATGTTTCACTTTTAATCTCGACCAGACATTGTTGTGACGCTTCTATAAACCGTAATTCGTAACGTAAATTATTTAAAGGCTGCATCACTCGTCCCAGTATCGAGTTTTTTTCTCCCACCACAAATTGCAGTTCACAGCCATATAAAGACAAAAAGTCCAACATATTGATATCGTGTTCAGGTATGAATAATCGACGGTCTCGTGGTCGGGGAATTCGCTCTATATCAATCAGATCTGAATAGACCGGTTCCACATCCAACACATTGGCTAACCGCTTCACATATTCATCCATCAAGGTTTCCGGTTTTGCCAACGGGTCGCAGGCACCAAGCAACGACATAAGGCTAAACAGAACTAAAATTCGATATGGAATATTCATTAAATGGCTGGTCGAAAGGATCTAAAACTCAGAGAATTGACTGTGACACTTTAAATAGGTTAAAGACTCGTTATAAATTTATTGTATGCTCCATAACAGGCTAAACAAATAGGATAGGTATCTTGACGATTACGACAGATACATCTCATCCAATGGTGAGTGATGAATATTTTCAACAATGGCAGGATCTGATTGATCTGTTAGCCGAATTCATGCAAGTGCCTGCTGCACTTCTAACGCATGTAGATGAAAATAATCAGCTTGCGGTCATGGTTAAAAACCGGGCGTCGACCAACCCATATCAGAGTGATCAGAAATTCGATTTAACCGGATCTGAAACATATTCCGAATTTGTCATTCGGGAACAGAAAACGCTGTTTGTTGCCAATGCATATGAAGATACGGCATGGAAGAACAAATATGACCCGACGCTAGGTATGATTAATTATCTTGGCGTGCCCGTCACCTGGCCGAATGGAGACCCGTTTGGCACTTTATGTGTTCTTGACACAAAAACGCATTATTACAGCGAATTACAACTCAAAATGATGGTGCAGTTACGCAATATTTTTGAAGCCCATCTGGATATTCTGGAACAAAATCTTGAGCTGGAAGAAGTGGCCAAAACACTCGAATATCTTGCCAATACAGATGATTTAACAGGTATCTGGAATCGACGGGCTTTTATTGCTCAAGCAGAGACAGAACTGCAGCGAACCTCTCGGCATAATCGAACATTATGCCTTTTAATGTTTGATATCGATAACTTTAAACGCATCAATGATTTGCACGGACATAACACTGGCGATGAAGCCATCAAATTATTTACAGAATGTATTATGAATTCAAAGCGTGCGTACGATATTTTTGGTCGCATTGGTGGCGAAGAGTTTGCCATGATTCTTCCTGAAACCGATCTTGACTCAGCACTGGCATTAGCTGAACGGATGCGTGAATGTGTAGAACAATTGAGCCTGCCATTAGTCAGTGGTGAAAACGTGACGTTCACTGTCAGCATAGGTCTGACAGAATATGGTGAAGAAGATGATGGTATTTTTGCACTGCTCTATCGCGCGGATCGTAAACTCTATGAAGCAAAACATCTGGGCAAAAACTGCGTAGTCGCCTGATACGTGAAAGCGTTTATATCAACTTTCAAAGTTTAACTCGGTTTAGTTTGTTTAATTAATCACTTTGTCCTGGTCGAGCTAAATCCTCAGGAGCGTTAGATGGCGAAAGCCAAAAACAGATTACAGGCTCTAGATGCCTTAAGAGGTATTGCCGCACTCGGCGTAGTACTGTTTCATTACCTGCCTTATTACGATGAACTTTATGGTCACACTTTCTCATCACCTGATGTGCTGGAATTTGGTCGCTATGGCGTTCACCTGTTCTTTATACTGAGTGGATTTGTGATTTTGATGACACTGGAACGAACCGACAATGTGCGCTGGTTTGGTCTGGCCAGAGCTTTTCGGTTGTTACCGGCTTTATGGGTTTGCATTCTGCTGACTTTCTTTATGGTTCAAGTGCTTGGCCCGGATGATCGCTCTGTCTCGTTCAGCACAGCATTAATAAACTTCACGCTTTTACATAGTTACTTGGATTATTCCCATGTCGATGGTGCCTATTGGAGCCTGGTGATTGAAGGTACATTTTATCTATGGATGGCCATCTTGTTTTATGCATTGAAAAGCTGGCAGCAGCTCCGCATGGTTTTGTTTGGTTGGCTGATTATCAGTTACATAGCGGTGTTTAATCTGGAAAATCTATCCCCATCATTACTGTTTTTGACCCATGAATTATTATTTGCCATGTATGCCCCTCTGTTTATCAGTGGGATGTTGCTATACCGCTGGTACAAGTCGGGGAATTTGACCGCCAGTGAGGTGCTGTTCCTCGCTCTGTCGATGAGCCATGCACTCATTGCCTACCCCGCACCATTCAGTCTTTTTGTTTTAGGTTGTTACGCTGTTTTTGTGCTGGCAATAAGCGGTTATCTGGATTTTATTGTCAATCGGCTCACCTTATGGTTGGGCAGCCTGTCCTATTCTCTTTATCTGGTCCACCAAAATATTGGTTACGGAATCATCAATTACAGCTATGCAATTGGGTTATCAGGCGTCACCGGAGTTGCTATTGCCATTGGAGTGTCATTTCTACTGGCCATATTGATTCACCTTCACGTAGAAAAGCCTGCGTTGAATTGGTTTCGCGAAAGACGTTATAAAACTGCCCCGTTAGTTGCGATGAATTAACTAAGCCAATGATTTCTGACTTATGAGTGGCTATAAGGAGTACCTGTGGAGCCAATGCAGATATATTTTGATTATTTATCAAATAGAGTTTGACCTTTACATATAATCTCTATATATTCAATCGTGCTTGCAAGTACGACAGATATTTGTTTTCAAGTTCGATGTTTCCGCTTTAATGTTAGATCCAAAGAGTACTCGTCCTGTTTTCAAAATACCCGCTCCACTTACAGCATACCCGCCCAAATTGGGCATTTTAGATTTACAAAAAATAGGATGATTTATGTCTTCAACTGGAACAGTTAAATGGTTTAACGAAGCTAAAGGCTTTGGTTTTATCGAACAAGAAAACGGCCCTGACGTTTTCGCACATTTCCGTCAAATCCAAGGTGACGGTTTCAAAACATTGACTGAAGGCCAACGTGTAACATTTGATGTTACTCAAGGTCAAAAAGGTCCACAAGCTGAAAACATCGTTCCTGCATAATTGCTACGATAACAGTTTGATTTTCACCTTCGGGTGAAACGAAAAAGCCCCGTTTTCCGGGGCTTTTTTGTATCTGCGTGTTATTAAACACTGTCAGCTTCCACAACATAACGGGCAAAACTCTGATATTTACCCCACATTTCCTGTGCCATCGCATCAGGAAACACATGAAACTGACCAGCTTTGAGACCATCAATAATAGCTTTTGCAACTGTATCAGCGGTTTCTGCAATATCACCAAACCCGGCGTCTTTTGCCATATCAGTTGCTATTGGACCAGGATGCACACTCATTACTCTGGTGCCTTGTTCAGCAAACTGCCCCCGTAAGGCCTGAGTTAATGAATAGGCTGCAGCTTTAGAGGCGGCATAGCCTGAAAAGGCCGGGAATGATCTTAATGAAGCAATTGAATTGAGTTGGATAAAGGCTCCACCACCATTTGATTTCAATACCGGTGCAAAAGCCTGAGCCATATAGAGCAAACCGTTTACATTAACCGCCATCTGAGTTTGTAGGGCTTCAACCGCATGCTCATCTAACGGCATTGCCATTTGCAAAATACCTGCGTTATTTACTACCAGATCAACATCATTGGCTTTCTTGGCAGCAGAAAATATGGTTTCTGGCTTTGATAAATCCACTGCAATGGCAACAAGCTGTTCGGGATATTGCGCCAATAATGCTTCAGCGGATGTGACATCACGCACAGCCAGATAAATTTTGCTGACACCCGCATGGATAAAAGCCTCGACAATCGCTTTACCAATACCCCGGTTAGCCCCTGTCACCAAGGCTATTTTACCTGTTATGTCATAGGTTTCATTCATCTAAAACACTCCCACTATTTCACATCATCAGCCCTGACATCGAAAATCATATTCAGACCAGCTTGATCCAATGCTTGTGCTCACCTACATTAGCAGTCTTTTTAGTAAATATTCGGAATCGTAATGGATATCCAGCAAATTGAAACCCTTTTCTTTCAATCTCTGCACATCGTGATGGACTGGGCTAGTAGTCCAAAATTTTACTCTCAAATCGGACTGATAGTATTAGGCGGTTTACTGGCTTTTTCAATTGCCAGTTTTTTAAAGAGCCGCTCACCACTTTTAAGACAGCTCCCCGCTTCAGGTCCTTTACTTAAGTTACGTAACAGCATTTATCGTAGTCGGGATCTGATTTTTCCCTTGATGATAATTCTGGCTTTTTCGATTGCTGCTGATATCAGTCAGTTATGGATAGGTCAAAGCTGGTTAATTCAAATATGTATGAGCTGGGCTGTCATCTATATGCTCTACAAACTGATAAATCGAGTTGTTCATAAGGCTTTATTTAAAAAGCTCGCCCTCTTTATTGTTTTACCCATTGCTGTGCTACATCTTTTTGGTTGGCTGGATGCAGTTATCGTTTATCTTGAATCTTTGTCATTTGAGTTAGGCAATATCAAGATTTCTGCTTACGGCATTATTCGTGTGCTGATATTCGGCTCGATTTTATTCTGGCTAGG
>NZ_DFTU01000102.1:7409-7720 GCF_002379485.1 Methylophaga sp. UBA4204
TCGATTTTATTCTGGCTAGGACGTATTTCCAGTACTGCCGGGCAACAAATTATCCGTAGTCAGGAAGATCTGGATATTGGTACCCGTGAAGTATTTGCCAAACTGTTTCAGATCGCCCTGTTCTTTATCGTCTTTATTCTGCTATTGCAGATCATGGGGATTAACTTAACTGCACTGGCGGTGTTTGGTGGTGCTCTGGGTGTGGGTTTAGGTTTTGGCTTACAGTCAATTGCCTCCAACTTTATCTCTGGCATCATCCTGCTGCTCGAACGTTCTTTGAGTGTCGGCGACTACATTGAGATGGAGGATGG
>NZ_DFTU01000102.1:8002-8190 GCF_002379485.1 Methylophaga sp. UBA4204
CTGCATTTTCTGTTTGATTTATTACGACAGGTTGTCGCCAGCCATCCTCGGGTGATAAGTGGTGACGATGTGCCCATAGAAGAACGTCCGGATGCAGAAATTGCGGGATTTGGGGACTCTGGTGTCGATATTCTGATTGAATTCTGGATGGAAGGCATCGATGATGGTGTTAACCGTGTGGGTGCCGA
>NZ_DFTU01000011.1:0-10759 GCF_002379485.1 Methylophaga sp. UBA4204
GGCTTCTTGTTTTGCGTTGTTTCAAATCTTAACGATTACAGATGTACATCGTTACTTCGAAACCGAAACGCATGTCTGAATATTCTGGTTTAGTCCACATGATAATCACCTCGTTGGTTGTTTTGTTTGTCTTACGGTTCATATATTACGCTGTCACAATAAATAGCCATAAGGTGAATTGCTTGTTGGGACTCAGGATTTTGCTGGTCAGATCTCGATAGCCACCTTCAATACCCCATCGCGTTGATGAGAAAACAAATCATAGGCTTCGGTGATGTTTTCCAGTTTGAACCGGTGGGTCACCATAGGGCTTAAATCCAGTCTGCCGTGCGAAATAACATCCATCAAACGACGCATACGTTCCTTACCGCCGGGGCATAGTGAGGTAACGATTTTGTGGTCGCCCAATCCTGCGGCAAACGCATCGAGAGGAATGGTCAGATCGGATGAATACACGCCAAGACTTGATAATGTTCCGCCGGGTTTCAGGACACGCAACGCGGCTTCAAAAGTGCTTTGTTGTCCAAGGGCTTCAATGGCGACATCGACACCACGTCCACCGGTCAGTTTCAGTATTTCGGCAACCACATCATCTTTTCTATAATCCAGTGTCACATCTGCGCCCATTTGTTTGGAGATCGCCAGACGTTCATCCACCCCATCTACCGCAATGATAAAACTGGCACCCTTTAATCGCGCCCCGGCTGTGGCACACAAGCCAATCGGACCTTGAGCAAATACCGCCACAATGTCCCCAATTTTAATATTGCCTGATTCAGCACCGGCAAAACCGGTGGACATAATATCGGGACACATCAGGACCTGTTCGTCGGTTAAATTTTCTGGCACAGGGGATAAATTCGCCTGCGCATCCGGCACCAGAAGATATTCGGCCTGTGCCCCATCAATGGTGTTGCCAAACCGCCAGCCACCCATAGGTTTATATCCATGAGAGTGTGCTCCACCATCTTGTGCCGAACAGCCATCCTGACAGGCATAGGAGGTATAACTGGGACAGATTGCACCGGCTATCACCCGTTGCCCTTCATGGTAGCCCTGAACATTTTTGCCCAGCTTTTCAATCACCCCGACGGGTTCATGGCCAATTGTCAGGCCTTTTTCAACGGGATATTCACCTTTAAGAATATGCACATCCGTGCCACAGATAGTGGTTGTGGAAATTTTGATTAATGCATCATTATCGCCAATGTCGGGAATGGGTTTATCATCAATCTCGATGCGGCCTGGCTCAATAAAAATAGCTGCTTTCATCATAGTTGCCATAACGCGACTCCTCATAATTGTCTGAGATGTTCCCATAGCTGTAAAAGTGGGAGCGATAAAACCAGATTAGGTCTTTTGGAATTTTATGTCATTGACCCAGATCATTTAAGGCACAACTTGTTTTGCCGTAACTTAAGCACTGCAATAAATTTATGGGGCTAGATAAAAAAAGTCAGGCATAAGCCTGACAAAAACAACGAGAGAGACAACGTCAACTACCAGAAGGATCTTCTGTTGAGATTAGTTATCCGCCTAATTCGTTTCAGAAACCGTGAATCACATCTAATATTTAAAAAAACGATATCAGCCAGACGAAAAACCAAGGGTTTGATTGTAACGAATCACTGACTTATCAATGAAAGCAAAAAATAACTAACAGCTACTACAAAATGTAGCGCCAAATTGCCTTTTTCTCGCCATAATATTGCGCAATATTTATGCCCCATTTTGGTGCTGCCCGCACCTTCTTCGCTCGCAGTAAGACTCAATCCTGACCCTCTCTGCATCCTTAAAAAATCAGTGCCTCAGGCCTATTCTTGTTTTGCTGAATATTACGTTTTCTATGATAATTGGACTGCTTATTGCTTATGACTGTGATTGGATAAAAAGAACTTAATGGTCGTGTTCTGTTTCGCCGTTCTACTCATGATCAATTTTTACGGGGTTAAGCTTCTTACTACCATGTCGAATAACTACAACACGAATTAAACAAACATCGCAAAAAGGATAATTAAATGAGTGGAAACGAAACGCGCCTGACAGCCATTTCACAAATCACCAACCGCGAAAAGATCGCTGTAAAAACACCTGAATCCTTAGATAAGATTTGGGCAACGGATGTATTCAACCTGGAAACCATGGAACAGGCTTTGAATAAATCGGCATTCAAAGCGGTTAAACAAACAGTACAAACCGGCGCACCACTTGCACCGGCGGTGGCGGATGTTGTGGCAGCAGCGATGAAGAGCTGGGCGTTATCCAAAGGTGTTAAGTTCTTCTCACATCTTTTTTATCCAATGACCAATATCACCGCTGAAAAACATGACGGTTTTATTGTGACCAATTCCGAAGGTAATGCGATTACCGAATTCTCGGGCAGCTTGTTGATTAAAGGTGAGCCGGACGGTTCATCATTCCCTAACGGCAGCTTGCGTATGACCAATGCTGCACGTGGTTATACCGCCTGGGATCCAACCAGCCCTGCGTTCATCATGCATACCGAAAATGGTTCAACGCTGATGATTCCAAGCGTGTTTATGTCCTGGACCGGCGAAGCGCTGGATAAGAAAATCCCGTTACTGCGCTCCAATGCAGCCATGGATAAAGCCGCTCGCAAAGTACTGTCATTAATGGGGGAAGAAGAAATTGCCCCACTGAGCTCAAGCTGTGGCGCTGAACAGGAATACTTCCTGATCGACATCAACTTTGCCAATGCCCGTCCAGACTTATTGTTAGCCGGTCGTACTCTATTTGGTGCCTCGCCTGCCAAAGGTCAGCAATTTGATGATCATTACTTCGGTGCGATTCCTGAACGTGTGCAAATCTTTATGCAGGATTTTGAAGACCAGTTGTATCGTCTGGGCATTCCTGCCAAAACTCATCACAACGAAGTGGCTCCTGGCCAGTTCGAAATCGCACCGTATTATGAATCTGCCAATATCGCTGCCGACCATCAGCAGTTGATGATGACACTGATGAAAAGCACGGCAAAAAAACATGGTTTTATGTGCCTGTTACATGAAAAACCGTTCGCGGGTGTGAATGGTTCAGGCAAACACGTCAACTGGTCTGTCGGTAATGCCACACAAGGCAACTTGCTGGATCCAGGCAGTACTCCACACGATAACCTCAACTTCCTGTTGTTCTGTGGCGCGGTTATTCGTGGCGTAAATAAATACGGCCCGCTAATGCGTGCAGTTATCGCCTCTGCTTCCAATGACCACCGTTTGGGTGCCAATGAAGCGCCACCAGCAATCCTGTCTGTCTATCTGGGTGACCAGCTGGAAAAAGTCTTCCAGGATATTAAAGACGGCAATATCGCCTCATCGAAACAAGGCGGCGAAATGGATCTGGGTCTGTCTCAAATCCTTAAATTCGAACGTGATCCAGGTGACCGTAACCGTACTTCTCCGTTTGCCTTCACCGGTAACCGTTTTGAATTCCGTGCTGTCGGTTCTTCACAATCGGTATCCGGCCCATTAGTGGCGATGAACACCATTCTGGCAGACTCGTTAGATTGGATTGCTGAAAAACTGGAAACCGAACTGGCGAAAACGGAATCACGAACCACTGCCGTTTTAGCCGTATTGAAAACATTGATGGAAGAGAATGGCAACGTAGTTTTCGGTGGCGATGGCTATTCTGCTGAATGGCATAGAATGGCGGTTGAGGAACGTGGTTTGAAAAACCTGCCGACCTCAGCTGATGCGCTTCCATACCTGCGTGATGAGTCAATCCGCGAGCTGTTCAAGCGGACCAATGTGTTTTCACCGGTCGAGCTGGAAAGCCGCTTTGAAGTCTATGCCGAGCAGTACATTTTATCGATTGAAGTCGAAGCCAAACTGGTTATCGAAATGGCCAAAACCATGATTTACCCGGCAGCGACGCAATATCTGGGCGAATTATCGATGACCTGTTCAGGTATGTCTGATCTGGGCATTGAAATGGACAACTCGATTGCCAGCTCAATCGCCAACGAAACCAATGCCATGATCGCTGCGGTAGCTGAACTGTCCAAAGCCATAACCAAACATGACTTTGACTCAATCGAAGCACATATGAACTACTGCGCGAATGATATCCATACCCTGATGGATAAAGTCCGTGCCCATGTTGATGCGTTGGAAACGGAAGTAGCCGATGATTTATGGCCACTGCCGAAATACCGTGAGATGCTGTTTATCAAATAAACTAACATCTACTTTACAGGCAACAAAAAGGGCCAGAGAATTTTCTCTGGCCCTTTTGTTTGTAATGATCCCTCGTTTAAATCGTTTTCCTTTCCACTGCAATCAATATTAGCTGAAATGGCACAATTTCTGCTCCTTGAGAAGTCACAACGCTCGATATGGCGCGGGCTGGCGCTATTGTGTCAATAACTGCCAGGCTCTCGCACCGATAGAGTGCTGACTTTATCTTCGGAGACGGATAATGCCTGATATGAGTGCGCTGGATGCTTTGTGGATTTTAATTGCAGCGATGCTGGTTCTGATTATGCAGGGTGGATTCCTGTGTCTCGAATCTGGGCTTACCCGAAGTAAAAATGCGATTAACGTAGCGCTTAAAAACGCCTTTGATTTGATCGTTACCGCCATGCTCTTCTGGCTGTTTGGTTTTGGCATCATGTTTGGTGCCCATGAAGGCATGAAACTCGATACTCACTGGTTTCTTGCTGATTTTTCCAGAGATGAATTCTGGCACGCCAGTTTTTTCTTTTTCCAATTAACCTTTTGTGCCACAGCCGCCACGATTGTCTCTGGTGCTATCGCTGAACGCAGTCGCTTTGTGGTTTACATCATCATCACCGCATTAATCAGTTTGCTACTTTACCCGGTGTTTGGTCATTGGGTCTGGAGCAGCGCCGTTAATGAATCTCCTGGTTGGTTGGAAGCCATGGGGTTCACCGATTTTGCCGGCAGCACCGTAGTACACAGTGTGGGTGGCTGGGTAGCACTGGCCGCCGTGATTGTTATCGGCCCACGTACCGGACGTTTCATTCGAGGCAAAGTACAAAACATCCCAGGCAGCAACCTGCCGTTGGCGATTCTTGGCATGCTGTTCTTCATGATCGGTTGGATTGGCTTTAACGGTGGCAGTACACTGGCTTTTACCACGGCTATTGCCGGCATCATCGTCAACACCATCATTGCAGCCGCTGCTGGTGGAATCACGGCGATCCTGCTTTCAAAAACACAACAGGATAATAGCCAGACCACCTCGCTCACCATTAATGGCACCCTGGCCGGACTAGTCGCTATTACAGCAGGTTGTCATGTAGTTTCAACGCCACAAGCGGCGGTGATTGGAAGCCTTGGCGCGCTGGTGATGTTTCTGGCTGAAAAACAGATGCACCGACTGCAGCTGGATGATGCCATTTCGGCGGTGCCAGTACACTTGGTCGCCGGAATATGGGGCACACTGGCCGTTGCACTTTTTGGTGATTTGCAACTGCTTGATACTGGCTTAAGCCGCTTTGACCAATTGCAGGTGCAATTGCTTGGCATATTTGCTTGTGCCTTGTTTATTTTTCCGCTGACAATCACATTCCTCTTTCTACTGAACCGTTTCATACCTTTGCGCGTCAGCATCGAAGCCGAGCAGCAGGGGCTGAATGTGTCAGAACATGGCGCGAAAACCGAACTGACGGATCTGCTTTCAGCCATGCAAACGCAAGAGCGTAGTGGTGATTTGAAGCAGCGAGTGCCAGTTGAGCCTTTTACCGAAGTTGGCCAGATTGCCTCCCAGTACAACCGGGTGATTGCTAACCTGAACCGCATGGTGACACGCACCCGCTTGATTGTGCGTGATATGCGTGACGGGGTTATCACCTTCTCCAGCCAGGGGATTGTGACCAGCGCCAATCCAGGCGTAGAAATTATGTTCGGCCTTCCTGCTCACCAGTTGGTGGGGCAGCCAACTGATGTTTTACTCCATGAACAAAACCAACAAACTTTTTCGGGCACAAGCCCGGAACGTTTATTTGTCACCCTGGCCAGTAGTCAACAACCGGGGCCTTATGAAATCATCGCCAGACACAGTCAGGGCAACCCCTTTACCCTGGAAGTCACCACCACCGCCAGTCCAACCGAGGAGGGCGTGCAATACAGCGCCATGCTGAGGGATATCAGCGAAAGAAAAAAGATGGAGGCTCGTCTGCACCGCCACTCTGAGCTGGCACAAGTCACACTTGAAGCCATCACGGAAGCAGTTGTTACCTGTGATGCAGCGTATAACATCGTCTATCTTAATCCGATGGCCAGTGAACTACTGGGACAGACATCTGAAGAGGCATTCGGCAAGCCGATTGACGAGATTATTCTGATTGAAGACAGTGAAGCGACCCCAATTAACATCACGACATTGTGTCAGCAGTACTCAGTTAAAACGCCTAACACCAGCCAAAAACGTCTGTTTCTGCTGAAAAACAAGCAAGGTGATGAATTTGAAGTGCAACTGAACTGTGCGCCCTTGCTCGATACCAACCGACAAAATATAGGCTGGGTGGTTGCTTTACAGGACATTACCCAAAACAGTCGTTTGCAAAAGATGCTGAGCTTTCAGGCGGTGCACGACACTCTGACTGGCCTCATCAACCGACGTGAATTTGAAAAGCGTTTGGAATCGCTGATCAATGAAGCACATCATGATAAAGCGGAGCACCTGCTCTGCTATCTCGATTTAGACCAGTTCAAATTGGTCAATGATACCTGTGGACACAGAGCCGGTGATGTACTGTTGAAGCAACTCTCAAATCTTCTTAAACCGGTATTGCGTCAGAGCGATACTCTGGCACGGCTGGGGGGGGATGAATTCGGAGTGCTACTCAGTCATTGTCCAATTGAAAAAGGCCTGGACATTGCCGAGACACTGCGTAAAACCGTCACTGCTTTTCGTTTTTCCTGGGAAGGTCAGGTATTTTCTGTAGGCGTCAGTATCGGTTTGGTCAGTATTACAGAAGCTAGTGGCAGCCTGGATGAGGTGTTAAGCCATGCCGATGCCGCCTGTTACGCTGCCAAGGATCGCGGGCGTAACCGGGTGCATCTGTTTCAGCCCGATGATATTCAAGCTCAAGAGCATCAAGGGCAAATTCAGTGGGCCAGTCGGTTACAGGAAGCGCTCGATCAAGATCTTTTCCGGCTCTATTATCAAACGATAGTTCCGCTGGAAAACAGCGAAAACACCATGCCGCATTATGAAATCTTGGCCCGTATGATTAGCCCACAAGGCGAAATCATTCCGCCAGGTGCCTTTACTCCAGCCGCCGAACGTTTTGGATTAATGCCCAAAATCGACCAATGGGTGATTCGCAACACACTGGCCTGGATGGGCGATCAACTCCGCCAGAACAACCAGCCGGTTTTTTGCTCGATTAACCTTTCCGGTGCCTCCATCGGTCGTGAAGACTGCTTGCAGTTAATTCAGGAACAACTGGCGAAACGCAAAGTACCGGCCAATAATATTTGCTTTGAAATCACCGAAACCGCTGCCATCGCTGATCCAGCCAATGCCGCTCGCTTCATTACCGAACTGAAACGCCTAGGCTGTCAGTTTGCTTTGGATGATTTTGGAAGTGGCCTCTCTTCATTCGGCTATCTCAAACAATTACCCGTCGACTACTTGAAAATTGACGGTATTTTCATTCAAGAGCTAGCCAATAACCGGATTGACCAGGCCATGGTGGCTTCGATTAACAACATCGGCCATATCATGGGGTTAAAGACCATTGCCGAGTTTGTTGAAGACGCCGCAACACTGAATATCCTGCGTCAAATTGGAGTGGATTATGTTCAGGGCTTTTATCTGTCACGACCAGAGCCATTGGAATCACTCATGAGCGTCCGGGTAATGCCGCGTTAGATGATGGATATTTGGGATCCGCGTCCGGATTAAAGGGTTAGCCAAATAATTTAGTTTTATACTTTATCAAGCTGATTGAAAGAAATAACTCTATTCCTCGCCGATATTTTCGTTCCAGATGTCGTATCAAAGGTATCAGAAACGATTGTATTTAGAGAACTTTCAATCGACCTTATCTCCAAGGTTTCAATCTCAAATATCTTCTAATCGATTAGCTGACTGTGACATCACCATAATTTCATGCTCTTCAAAAGATCTGAGATCTTCCATCAACTCTTTTGCCGAGGATATATCCGCACAATCATGCAGGTAACGATAAAGGTCAATGATTTGCTGATGTTGATGAATGATTACTTGCATAATGTCGGTGGTTGATAGTTCAGAAAATGGTGCATCACAATGATGATGTTGCACGATGGGATTTTTATCAAAGTACTCATAGCACCAGGTATTTAACGCATGTTCATTCCCTGTGACTTCGAATTGGTGCACAGCATGTCCGAGCTTTTCTTCATGCTCTGACAAATAGTTAAGAAGCATTTGTGCTCGCGTATTATCAGTTTTATCGGCACCACGTTTCAAACATTCTGAGAGGTGTTGATGAAACTCGCTTGTCCAATGAAGAACATCTCTTAACGTTTCAACTTTCATAATAATTTCCAGTATTTTTGTTTGCCGTTGTTATTGGAATAGTTTGAGGGATCAATTGAAGATCAAAGACACAGCCCCTAATCTTCACCGATATCTTCATTCCAGATTTCTGGGTTTTGAGCAATGAAATCGCCGAGCATTTGGATGCATTCCTGCGAGTTAAGATCGATGACCTCTACGCCAGTTTCGCGAAGCCAATCTAGCCCGCCGTCGAAATTTACGGATTCGCCAACAACCACCGTGCCGAAGTTGAATTGCCGTGCCAGCCCGCTGCAATACCAACAGGGTGCAAGTGTTGTGACCATGATTTTGTCGCGATAGGACTTTTGTCTTCCGGCCTTACGAAAGGCATCGGTCTCGGCATGAACAGAAGGATCATTTTCCTGAATTCGGCGATTGTGGCCTGCACCGAGTAGCTTGCCATTTTTATTGAAAACTGCAGCACCGATAGGAATACCACCCTCGGCTAATCCTTGACGCGCTTCATTGATCGCCACTTCCAGCATTGCCTTATAGTCAATGGTTGTCATGCCTGTGTTCCTTCTTTAGGTTGTGTAGATCAAAAAGTTGTATATCTAAGGAGTCAGCCACCTTGATTTGCATATTAACCATTGAACAAAGGCAAAACCACATTATTAATGAAGTTAGCTCCTTTCTCTGTATGAAGCCAAAACAACCCACCTAAATTCAATAACACAGTAACCCAATAAACATTTATAAACGCTTTCTTACTCGATTTATGGCGTATTTTCTTTTGAGCAATATAGGCTCCTGGCCAACCACCTATTAGAGATAGTAAGTGCAAGGTGCTTTCTTGCGTTCTCCATCTTCCATTTTGAGCTGCAGATTTATCAATTGCATAAGCGATAAACGCAATTAGGCTCATGATTAGATATACACCGACAATAACTAAAGGCAACTTTCCACTAAAGACTGAGACCAACAGTCCAATGAAAAAGACAATCGTAAAGATACCACCGAAGCCTCTTTGGCTTTTTACTTTATCTCGTTTTTTGGGCTTGGAAATGTCACGAGCAAATTGAATATTTTCAGCCTTATAACGATTATTATTATCGCGAGCTATTTCATAGATAATAACTTCACCATTCGCGGGTCTACGGGTTTGAGGGTTGAAGGCTTTAATATGGACAAAAGCACGCTCTCCACCACCATTTGGCTCGACAAAACCAAAGCCTCTGTCATCATTCCAATTTGAAATTTTTCCTTGCAGCTTCATGCTTTCCCTCGCGTTTTATATCTACCAGTTAGTATGGTGCCTCTGGCATAACGTCGATATTGCTAGCTCAAAAATTATTTAGAGTGTTACCAGTTCAAATTTCAGCTTTACCCATCCATCTTCCAATCTGGTGGCCACCGTTTCACTGCGTTTTAATTGGTCGCTGTTCACTTCCGCGTGTTGTTGAATGTACTCGATAACGGTTTGCTGACGTTGTTCAGCTAATTGTTGCAACTGCGCGGCGGATATCGACTCGGCTTCAATTAATCGCTGTTTCAGATCAGCATTGTAAGCCAGCACATCCAGTGCAGCTGTTTCCTGAGTTTCGGTATTTACAGTGAATTCCTGTTGCAGTGTCCTCAATATTGGACTTAACCCCGCCTCACGATAAAGTGTTTCCAAAACTGTTTGTCGACGTTCTGCCAATTGTGTTTCTGGATCAGTTTGATCGAGACGCGATTCAATACGTTGCTCAACGGCAGCTTGTTTTAGCTGTTGACGATCGGCTTCCATCGCAAAGGTTGGGGGGATGTTTATCGCCAGTTGCGGACGATCGGCTAATGCTCCTGCGAGCTTCTGTAATTTTTCCTGTTCCGGTGGAGCCAGGTCACTCTCACCGGGCCGGAAACGAATATTGTCTATCGGTTCCTCGTTATCACTGCCGAATAAACCTCCAAGAAATTTGAAAGGTGCAGTCACAATATTGGTTATCGCCTGGTTAATTGCTTGAGTAATTACCGCGCTCATATCAAATTCGGGATCATTGACACTTCCGCTTACTGGAATCGTCAGATCAATCACCCCTTCCTTATTTTTGAGTAACGACACCGCCAAATCAAGTGGCAAATCTAGCGCATCGGGCGCCTCAACCCGCTCCCCAAGCTTGATATCATGCAACACAATATTATTCGTTGCAGAAAGTTCACCCTCAACAACCTTATACGTCAGCTCTACGTCGCCACGTCCTTCGTCAATACGTCTACCTGCAAATTTGATTGTATAGGGGCTCAT
>NZ_DFTU01000011.1:10924-11373 GCF_002379485.1 Methylophaga sp. UBA4204
GGTTTTATTTCACCATCAATTTCCACCAGACCAAATTCATCAACCTTACCTTCCAATGTCAGCTCTACGGGTTGTTCAGAAAGCGTAGAAAAACCGCTTATTTCGCCATTGAGTGCCTGCATATGTGTATCAAAAACTATCGGCAAACTGGCATCGGTAAAACGCGAACTCGCGTTATTAATAATCGCTTGACCAATTGCCAACTCATAGCCATTGAAGAGACTGTCTTGATCTTTATTCTCTGTCTCAGCTTTGTCGTTTGGTTGCTCCTTGAGTAGTCCTCTTACATTGGTTTCGCCATCTTCGTTAATAAATATGCGGGCATATAGTTCATCAACGATCACTTCTGAGATAGCCAGGCGTTGTTTCGCTAATGAAAAATCAATTGTATTAATGTCTAGCTGGTCAAAGCTGAACAGTTTTTCATTGTTTTTCTGATTATCGAGCTG
>NZ_DFTU01000011.1:11556-18839 GCF_002379485.1 Methylophaga sp. UBA4204
TTATCTATAGTAGCCTCTGCCTGAACGGCCAGTTCTGGAAACAATTGAATTTCACCCTCAATCCCAATATCACCTCCTGTTTGCAAACTGATATCGGTAGTAAAAGGAATCTGATTACCCTCTGCCAGAGTGAAATTCTGCATGCTGCCAGACAGCATCATTGTAAGAGTAAAGGGCGTTTTCAGTTGCTCATCCATTAACGTCAGCTTGGTATTATTGATGGCCAGATTGGCGATATCGAGCTGAAGTGGTGATGCTTGCGTATCGGGTTCATCAGTGGCTGGATCAGGCATTTTTTCCAATACTTGTAACCAGTCGATTTCACCCTGCTCGTTTAGGGTTGCAGCCAGATTGAAATCATCCAGTGAAACCGATTTTATAGTGAGCTGATTTTCTGGATAAACATAAAGCCCATTACTAATGGTCAGCTTACCGCCTTTTACTAACGCTTCACTCTCACCGGGCTGGTGAATATCTAACTCGGCTATTTCGATATCTATCTCACTGAGATCTATTTTTTTAGTATCACCGGCCAAATTGATGTCGTAAGACGTTTGCAGTTCAACTCGGCCGCTATTCAGTTCAACAGGCAGCTGACCGTTAAAATAACGATATGGCGTCTGCAAACTGAAATTGTTCAGTGTTACCTGGCCTGATAACTGTAACGGTGACATGCTTAACTTTCCGTCTGCGGACAATTTTGCGTCCTTTTCCAGTCCGATATCTAAATCTATATTGGCGGTTTGACTGGCCTCAGTGGAAAAATCTTGTAGCTGAATATTGACCGGACGTAATACCGTTTCAAAAGGCTCCTGCGGATTTTCATCACGATAATGAATCTCACCTTCGGTAAAACTTAACGCTCCAATTTCCAAGGTAAACGGTGACGTGTTTTGTTTATCGGTTTGTTCATCAGTATCTTCCACCACTGCCTCAGAATCTTTTCCGGGCAGGGCAGCTATTAACTGCAGCCAGTTGAGATCACCCTGCTGGTTTCGGGTCAAAGCCAGTTTAAAGTCAGTCAGCGAAACGTTATCCAATATGAGCTGATTTTCTGGAAAAGCATAACTGGCGTTTTTTATCTCCAGTTTCCCGTCTTGCAATAACGCTTTGGTCATGCCCGGCTGAAGAATACTAAAACCGGTCAAGCCTATATCAATCGCACTGAGATCAATATCTGCCGCTTCATCGGCAAAATCGATATCGTAGGATAATTGTAAATCCAGCCGCCCCTGGTTCAATTCAAATGGCAACTGTGCCTTAAAATAACGATAGGGCGACTGTAAACTGAAATTATCCAGCGTTATCTGACCCGATAACTGTAACGGAGACATGCTTAGCTTTCCGTCTGCGGATAATTTTGCGTCATTTTCCAGTCCGACCGCCATATCTAAACTGGCGGTTTGACTGGCCTCGGTTGAAAAATTATCCAGATGAATATTGACCGGCCTCAATACCGTTTCAAAAGGCTCCTTGGGTACTTCATCCCGATAATGAATCTCGCCATTGGTATAGTTAACCTCAGCTATTTCCAAGCTAAATAAAGATTCGTCCTGTTCGCTGGATTGATTGGCTTCGTCTTCAGCCGCTTCCTCTTTAGCTGAAGCTGCCCAGTTGTCTGCCAGTCTTGTCAGCGTATTAGCCGTTGTCGAATAACGACGGAAATGCAGTGTTGTATCGGCCAGATTGATTTCTTCCAGTCGTAAAGTCAGTCTCGCCAGTTGCAAAGGTTGCAGATTGAGGTAAAGCTTTTCTGATGCTGCCAGCGGCTCATCCTGCTCCGTGGTTAATTGCAGATTGTCGACTGTCGCTTCAAATGTATAGGGATTGAAATATATGTTTTCGACACTGGCCTCAACGCCCAGTCTCTGTTGCATTGTCTTCACCAACTGGCGCTCTGCCAGCCACGGAACCAGTAAAAATCCTATCAAGGTATATAACAGCAGAATACTGACAACCCAGATCAGCAAACTTCGATATTTCAGAAAGGTGTTTTTGACAGATTTCATGACTGATGGCTTATCTCAAAGGCAGAGATAAGTCAGTGTACCTAAATATTGCGACTGAGCGTAATCAATAGGCTAAATTTGATTGTTGTATTCAAGCTGCCATTCAGAATAAGCGTTATTACATCATCTTTGGTGTTTCAACCAGTTCTGCCTTAGGCATGCTGAAATAGGCACCTTGGGAAAAATCAATATCGAGTGCCTGGACTTGTTTCTGTACGGCTTCGCAGTGAACAAATTCCGCAACGGTTTTAATGCCGAGACTACGGGCAAATTGCACTACACCACGGGTAACAATAATGGCTGATTGATCATCATTGAGATTTCTTATCAGGCTACCATCGATTTTGATGAGATCCACATTGAGACGCAGCAAATGTTCAAAGTTCGAGTAGCCTGTGCCGAAATCATCAATGGCAATTTTACAGCCAAAGCCTTTGGCTTTATCGATAAACCGACGGACTTCGTTGTAATTATCAATACCATCGGATTCAAGGATTTCGAAAATTAACCTTTTTCCAACCTGATAGGTTTTGAGCTGGTCAAAAATAAACTGGGTTAATTCGGTATCCAGTAAATCACGATAGGAAAGATTAATAGAAAATTCGTAATCCAGTTCGGCAAATTTCTGGAACGATTTTTCCACCATCACCCGTGTCAGCATGCTATCCAGACGTAAATTACTGGCCACCGGCAAAAATACACCGGGACTGATAACCTGCCCATCTGGATCAATCATTCTGATCAGGCATTCATATTTGGTTATCTCACCACTTTGATTATCCATTATGGGTTGGAACCACGGAACAATACGGTTTTGCTGTAATGCTTGTTTTAGTTGTCTGGCCCAGAACAGGTTTTGTTCGTAAATACGCTCTACATCTTGCTTACTGTCATAGATCGCATAATGCCGTGACTTATCACGAGCAATTTTTAATGCGGCTGTGGCGTAACTGATCAATATATCCGGTGAGCTGTCTTTGTCAGGGTCGGCATCATGCTGACCTGCTGCACCAAGGGTTGCCGTTATGCTGATATCCTGATCCTGCCATTGCAGTTGCTGCTCTTGCAGAAAGTCACTTAACTGCCTCAGGAATCCGGTCAGAAACTCCTTGGACCAATCAAAACCCAACAGCACAAATTCATCACCTGATAAGCGATACAGTTTGGCGCTGTCAGCGTGATTATAATCCTGACAAAATGCCCCAATGTTAGTGGTTAGGCTTTGCAAAACCGCATCACCACAATCATTTCCAAAGATACTGTTTAATTCTCGAAACCGATCGATATTCACCAGAATTAAGGTGCAGTTTTGATGTTGCTGCAAATCCAGTAATAACCTTGCCCGGTTAGGTAAACCCGTCAGCTGATCGGTATAGGAGGCCTGCAACTCCTGCATCAGCAAAGCAATACGATAGACCAGATAAGCCGATAGCAGCAAAATGACAATACTGGTTGCAATCAGGATCCGTTGATTTATCACCCGCATCGGGGCAATAACCGCATCAATTTCATTCTTGGGCACGCCCACTGCAAATAGCATCTGAGCCGGTGTGGTCGCGGCATAAAGCACATATTCGATATCTTCAACAGCAAACTGATGCGTTTGCAGCAGGGCTTTTTGCTGTTGGGATTTAAGCTGAGAAATAGCGTTGTTGGATGCCAGTTTAATAAAATCCTGGCTCATTACCGAGTCAATGATCTTCTGGGCATAACGTTCATTATTTAATCTGCTCAAGCTGGATAATTTGCGTTTATTTTTATCGATTAACAGGGCAAAGGTATTTGGCGTGATGCTGACCTGACTGACGAGATCAATTATCTGTTTCGCTTCCCAGTCTGTTGAGGCATAACCAACCACTTGCAGCTGGCTGTTCAAAATAGGTTTTATCAGCGTTAACACGGCACTGTCCGTGATTTCATTGTAATAAGCTGGTGTCCAATGGATTTCATTGCCTTCAATTTTCGTTTTGTCTTTAACAGCAATACCTGCCAAATCGAACCATTGTTGTTGCTCAATGCTTAAGAGTCGGGAACTTGATTCAGTTAATACTTGGATGCTGTTCGTTTTATCTCGAAATACATAGCGTGATATCGGCTGTCCTTTCAGGCTGACGTATTCTGGATCAAACCAGATCCCGACCGCTAATGTGCCTTCAAAGTCTTTCAGCTTGTCCTGTAACATCATGCCTAACTCGGCATTTAACACCTGAGAGTTACTTTCTGAAGCAAATAAATCTGCAAACAGGCTGCCGATACGCGCTAAGCCATTGGTGTCACGTTCCAATGCACTTTGGGTTTGGACAATTTTGTTCAGATTACTGAAAAAAGTCTCTTCAATCTGCTTCTGGCGAACTTCGCCAATGGTATCTTCCGAATAATTCAGATTCAGTGACGATAAAATCCACATCCCGGCAATAAACAGGATGACCAGCATAAACAACATCCATAGGATGAGTTTTTTGGAAGAATCGACCAGTAATGAACGAAGCATCAGATGATGACCATTTTATACATCCTTAAAAGCCCTTAATTCTGACCGTCAAGAACGCGTTGAATTTGCTGTCGAGCCAGATTAATAGCCTCAGGATTCACTTGAGGGCGAAGATTTTCCGCCAGCTTTTCTGCCTCGGCTGAACCTTGTTGTTGGGCTACTTCATACCAGATGACCGCTTTGGCTTTTTCCTCAGTAAGGTCACTTTGTTGTAACTGTCGCCCCATCAGTAAGGAAGACTCAGCATATCCAGCACGAGCAGCTTGAATCAGCCATTTTTCTGCTTGTGTGATGCTCGCTGGATTTTTATTTTGTTGAATTAACAACGCTCCCAGCGAATGCTTGGCCGGAACATAGTTATTTAAGGCCGCACGTTGAAACCATTTGAGCGCCAGATCTTTATTCTGTTGGGTGCCTTTACCCATTTCATAAAATAAACCCAGCATATGTTGTGCTTCGGCATAACCATCCTGCCCAGATTTCTCAAACCATTCAAAAGCGGTTTGATAATCCTGTTGCACACCAAGTCCCAAAGCGTAGATCTCACCAATAAGATAACGTGCGCGTGGTGAATCCTGCTCAACTTTCTCCGCCCATTGCAGAGATTGTGAATATTCCGTCAGAGCTTTATGAATAACCGCCATATTTAACTGGGAGCGCACATCGCCATTGTTTGCCGGTGGCAGACAAGCCTGTTTGGCTTCACGAAAATTGCTGATGGTTGTTAACAAATAACAGTCGTTTAACTGTTCTTTATTCACATTTGAAACAATGGCTTTATCCACCACCACTTTTTCATCAGAGACGGGAGGTTCGGCTTGAGAAGATGCTGTGGGTGCTTGTTTGTTGGCTTCGGCCAGTCTCACAGCAAACTGTTCCACATCTTTCGGGCAGGAGTAGCTGTATCCCGCCTTATATAGATTCAATGACTCTTGGGTAAGTGGTCGAGTGAGATATTTATCGGCAATTTCCTGGCAGCGAACTTTACGTTCTGCACTGACCTTTCGTAGTGGTTCGGCACGACGTTCATCATCAATATGCTGATTGATATAATCGGTAAGCGGATCGATATAGGGCTGGGCAAATAAGACTTCAATTTCATCATCGTAATTTGCCGCTGCCCCATCACTGGTTTGTGCTAGCCACTCTCTGGATTGCGCAAAAATATCCTTTGGCTGATAACCAGCGCAGCCAAAGAGCATACTGCTAAAAAGCAGAGTTAATGCCAGTCGTTGCAATTTTAACCTTCAACATCAAATTAGAATGTATTAATGTAGGTTAATCTAATTTTGGGTAAATTTCCTTTATTTATGTAGGACATTAATTGTCTGATCGCTTATCAGCTGTCTTTATATCTAATCTCAAGTCTGTTCTATTGCAAATCATGACGCGTTTTGCAGAAAAACCTCATCCCCTAGCTGAATTACTGCACTTTGTTTGATGGCTCCATAAACACCCAGATTTTGATCGGCTTGTTTCACAATGCTGCGTAATATGCTGCTGTCCGATTCCAGTTTTTGTTGAGATCGGGTCACTGCCCCACAACGTGGTGTGCTGCTATTGCATTCAATGGTGGCACGACCAATTCGTAGTTTATTATCAATCCATGCCTGTTCAACCAGTCCTTCCATACCGGGCAGCGTTTCAATCACCAGATTGGGACGAAAGCGTTGCACATCCCAATCGGCTTCCGGATTAAGTTGTTGCATATGGGCTAGCGTCGCAGTGGTGAGCAGGTGAAAAGATGTCACCAGAAAAAACGTACCTGGGAGAGACACAAAATCCTTTGCTGCTGATGGCAAATCATCCAGGATCTCTGGCAAGGGTTCACCGGCTTCTCGATTAAACGTGGCTTTTAATTCTTCCAGCCAGGTATGGTCATCTTTTTTATGCCGCCGATAAAAATCCAGCTCGGCTAGGGGCCTCAGCGATTCAAGGGTCGAATTATGGCCGGTTAATTCAGATAACAAACTATGGATCTGGGGATCGTCACTGCCTACAACACGACCATCCGGAAAATGAATATCGACCTGATCATGTGCCCCGGTCATCTGGGTACTGCGACAACGAGCAACACAACGTAATAACTGGGGCCTGAATTTACAGCTTTGAATTTCCTGACGTGCCACATCACGCAACGCCCAGATACGATCGCCTTGCAAGCCCATATCGCCAAGATGGCAATAGTTCAGGCTTTCTCCCGCCATACCTTTCACCGGATAACGCCAGATTTGTTTTACAGTTCCTACTTTGATCATGAATGCTCCTGAAAGATTCGATACGTTCAGTTTTTCATGCTCACGTCGTTGTAATGCACGCTATTATTTTATGGCAGAGCCATCCGGAAATAGAGACGTTTTGAAACAGTTATTCTGTGCCGAAGCTATTACTGCCCGTCAGTGAACGCAGTTTATTTACGGCCAACGAAGCCGCTGCTGTACGGGTTTCCACTCCCAGTTTGGTAAACACATGTTCCATATGTTTATTGACGGTACGTGGACTGGTACCGAGAATCTCACCAATACTTTTGTCGGTTTTGCCAAGGATCACCCAGTGCAATACTTCCGACTCCCGATTGGTTAAATTGAATACCGCTCTCAAGGCTTCAATCTGTGCGGTTTCAGACTCTTCTCGTAACAGGATCAGCCATTGCTCTTCACTTTGCAGATCAGCAGGGTTAAAAATAAGTCGCCCGGTGGGTTTATGCACAATGTAAGGACGTAACCGTCTTTCTCCCCCCTGATGTAACTGCAACACCCAATCCTGCAAGGCTTCGGGGGTAT
>NZ_DFTU01000011.1:18911-22361 GCF_002379485.1 Methylophaga sp. UBA4204
CTGCAAGGCTTCGGGGGTATCCTGAATCAAAAGATCGTCTTCATGACTCATATATTTTTCAATCAACTGACGCGCCAGAGGTGTCTGCCAGACAATTTTGCCGGTGCTCGGTAATACCGCAATAGCAGCCTGACCGAATGCATCCAGAGCGCCCTGTGTCTGATTGATCAAACGGGAGTTTTTCAAATGGGTATTAATCCGGGCAATAACTTCGACAGGGCTCAACGGTTTGGTCACATAATCGATGCCTCCTGCTGAGAACCCGGCGACCACATGCTCGGATTCGGTCAGACCAGTCATAAAAATCACCGGAATATGGCGGGTATTCAGATCATGCTTAAGGTGCCTGCAAACTTCAAAACCATCCATACCTGGCATTAACGCATCCAGCAGAACAATATCCGGAGTTGCGTCCAGACTGATTTTTAATGCGGATTCACCATTATCAGCCACCAGAACGGTATAACCGGATTCCACCAAAGCATCATGTAAAAGCGCCAGCGTATCGGGGGTGTCGTCGACCACCAGCACTACTGCATTAAGCGGGCTTTCAGACATTAGCTAATTTCTCTTCTATAAAGGTTTTCATGGTGCCTAATTGAAATTTTTCAGACATTTGGCGTATTTCACTAACAAACTGTTCGCAGGCCAGTCCTTGTTCATCAATCTCGGTAATCAGTTTACGGACGCCGACCAGATAGCCCATGTTGATCATCTCCAGCAAGTTATTTAAGACCTCAACCGGGGGCAGTGAATATTCCACCACGGAAGTTTCTGATACCAGTTCTTCCTTGCTCTCGATCCATTGCAGATTCAATCGTTCGCCAATCCAGTTGATCAGTTCAAATAGATTGACCGGTTTCAGGATAAAGTCTTTATCAGTAATACCCGATGAATTTTCCAGGTTTTTATCAAAGGCATTGGCTGAAATAATGCCGATTTTGACATCAGACTTATGTACATTACGGATCAGATGACAGGTTTCCCAACCGTCCATTTCCGGCATAGCTAAATCCATAAAAATGATTTCGGGCTGAAAGTCCGGATAAATCCGTAAACATTCGGCTCCCGATGCGGCTTCTCTGACGTCAAACCCCAGCGGCTCAAGAATATTTAACAGCAGTTCCCGATCCACCGGTTCGTTATCGACCACCAGTAATTTACGCCGCGGTCCCCGGTAACCCACTGGCATTCGGGTGGAGATAAGCGGCAAATCTTCTTCGACCCGCACTGAGGGTAAAAACAGTCGGACAAAAAATGTGGTGCCTTTGCCTACGTGGCTTTCAACATGCAAAACACCGCCCATCAACTCAGTGAGCAACTTGCTGATCGTCAGTCCCAATCCGGTACCACCGATTCCCTGCGCCGCACTGCCCCGAATAAACGGCTCAAAAATATGATCCAGTTCGGATTGCTTGATGCCCGGGCCGGTATCTTCAACTTCTATCGAGAGAAATTCGCGGGCATGGTTAAAGCGCAGATAAATAGCCCCTTCACTGGTGTATTTCACTGCATTACCAATGATATTAATCAATATCTGGCTTAAACGTTTGTGATCAGCACGCACGATACGAGGTAAATCCGAGCTGATCTCATATTCAAATTTCAGCCCTTTATTAATCGCCTGCAATTCAAACATACTGATAATTTGCTGGATATATTCAGGAAAACGCAGTGATTTGATATCAAATTGCAGCTTTCCACCTTCTATACGGGCAATATCCAAAGTACCTTCAATCAACGACAGCAGATGCTCACCGCTACGCAGAATGACTTTAATGGCATTTTTATTTTCTGTCGTTACATCAGCATTGTTATCCATCAATTGGGCATAGCCCAGAATACTGTTTAATGGGGTACGTAACTCATGACTGATACCAGTGATATAGCGACTTTTGGCCTGATTTGCCTGTTCTGCAATAACACGAGCCTGCTGCAGTTCAGCATCGGTTTGTTCATGTAAAATGATTTCACGCTGTAGCAAGTTGGTTTGATGGTTGGATTCCTGCTGTGCCACATTGCGGCTTTGCGAGGTAAGAATCAGCCACCAGACAATAATGCCACTGACCAGAACCAGAGCGGCAAAAGCCTTGAGAAAACCCACTTGTATTTCAGGCAAAATCTGCGCTGCGTTGTCCGTGGTGGTCAGCGATATATGCAGATAGATCAATCCAAAAATGGATGCCAGTAGTAACACCGTCATCCCCATCAGCAAGATGTAATGTCCTACACCATTCTGGATATAGCCCCACAAGGATTTAGGCAACAGTTTTGTCATGGCCGCCTGCCACTGCGAATCCAGTTTGGCATGTGGCTTACAAGCATCATTGCAGCGAGCATCCAGACAACAGCACAATGAGCAGATAGCACCCTGATAGGCTGGACAATAGGCTATGTCATCAATTTCATATTCTCGCTCACAAATACTGCAGATTTCTTTGGTTTTGCCGGGATGAAACTTATACGGCTGGCGCGCCAGGTAATATTTTCCCTTTGTCCACCAGGCAAATAATGGAGAACAAATTAACGCCGTAAACATGGCGATAAAAGATGAAAATGACTGCGCTTCCAATCCAAATACGCCGACAAATGCCAACACTGAAAACAAAGAGGCGATGGCCATTGCCCCCACCCCAACCGGATTAATGTCATATAGATAGGCCCGGCGGAATTCGACGCCTTTGGGACTTAAACCCAGGGGTTTATTAATCACCAGATCGGCTACTACAGCCGTGATCCAGGAAATAGCAATATTCGAATATAGTCCCAAAATCTGTTCCAGTGCCTGAAACACATCTAGCAGCATCAGCATGGTGGCTATCAACACATTGAATAATAACCACACCACACGGCCAGGATGGCTGTGGGTCAGGCGGGCAAAGAAATTGGACCAGGCCAGTGAACCAGCGTAAGCATTGGTGATATTGATCTTGATTTGTGACAGCACCACAAAAAATACTGTGACCGCCAGCAATACATCCGCGTTGGAGAAAACATAGCTAAATGCCACATGGTACATATAGGTGGGGTTAACGGCTTCTTCAACCGACTTTGCGCCATTTAACACCAGATAAGCCAATAACACCCCGGCAAACATTTTGATCATGCCGATAAAAATCCAGCCCGGACCGGCGAATATGACTCCTAAATGCCAACGAAAACGGTTTTTTTGGGTTTTTTCCGGCATAAATCGCAGAAAGTCGACCTGCTCACCCACCTGAGGGATCAATGCCATACCAATGGCAATGGCAGTACCAAACATGTAAATATTAAACGTACTGTCATAACCGGAGCTGCCGGCAAAATTCATCAAGCCCCGAATGGCATCGGGTTCTTTGGCAAAAATAAAGATAAATGGCAACACCATGAGGAATAGCCAGATCGGTTGAGTGATCATCTGAATCCGACTGATTAAGGTCACACCATGCGTGACTAAAGGAATTACGATCA
>NZ_DFTU01000011.1:22432-24517 GCF_002379485.1 Methylophaga sp. UBA4204
CGGTTGACTAAAGGAATTACGATCACTGCTGAAATCAAATACCAGACATAAATCGGCCATCCAAAGTACATATTTAAGGCGTAGGCCATGATCACGGCTTCAAGCGCAAAAAGAATAAAGGTGAAGGTCGCGTAGACAAATGAAGAGATAGTAGAACCGATGTAGCCAAATCCCGCACCGCGGGTCAGCAAATCCATATCCAGGCCGTATTTGGCGGCATAATAACTGATGGGCAAACTGGTCATAAAGATAATCAGACTAATGGTCAGAATGGCCCAAAAGGCATTCACAAAACCAAAATTGACAGCTAATGCACCGCCGATAACCTCCAGAACCAGAAAGGAAATAGCACCCAGTGCCGTATTGGAGACACGAAAAATTGACCACTTCCTGAAAGAGTGGGGTGTGAAACGCAGCGCATAGTCTTCCAGCGTTTCATTAGCGACCCAGGTATTGTAATCACGACGAATTTTGACAATACGCTGTGGTGCATTATGTTCTGATGAATCCATCAAAGCTTCACTTCCTGATACATTTAGCCCAACCGATTGATGGATATCCATGCTCCAGATTAAATGCGCTGGGTGTAACTTACCCAATAACATCATAATGTACGAGCAGCGGTTTTTTATCTACGTAGTATTACGTATTGTTTTTTTCAACGCTAATAAAGCTGGGACCGATCTATCCTTTCAGTCACTTACCTGAAAGACAGACCGGTCCACTTGTCCCTGCTGTTCGTGACTGTTTACATTATTAACAAATATGCTCCGCTCAACGTTAACACTGTCGCAAAGGCACGTTGTACGAACAGCCCCAGTTGATCTTTAAAACTGGCAAGGTAAACACCCGTGGCGAGCAGAATCATGGTCGCCATCACCATACCCGCTACAGCTGCCAGGCCATTGCCTGCAGCAACCAATTCCTGACCATGAACAAAGCCATGCAATAACGCAAAGACCGTGGTTAATGTCAGTTGCCAGAATCGATTAATTGAAGTGTTGAGTAAAATCACCAAGCCCATTGCCAACACACTGACTGCAATCGCTACTTCAACAACTGCCAGCCCGGATATCACTGCACCCAGTACCACACCACACAGCATAAACATGACAAACTGCATCGGCACCTGCCATCGTGCAGAAGACTGAGACTTTCCGGCCCAATAACCTACCGCCAGCATCACCAGCAAATGATCAATACCCGTAAACGGATGGCTGAATCCACTGGCAAAGTTAGCCATATCATGTCCGGGATGAGCAAAAGCAATGGCTGGAAAAGCGACTATACCCAGTATCGTTAAAAGCATTTTTTTCATTTCTTTTCCCTCTTGGTTAAACGGTTAATTCAACATCAGTCCCTGTTTTTCAATAAACGCCACAATCTGATCCAGACCGTCTTCCTGCTTAAGGTTACTGAATACAAAAGGCCGTTCACCACGCATACGTTTGGAATCACGATCCATTACTTCCAAAGAAGCCCCGACCAATGAGGCCAGATCGGTTTTATTGATCACCAGCAAATCTGATTTGGTAATGCCCGGACCACCTTTACGCGGGATCTTTTCACCAGCGGACACATCAATCACATAAATAGTCAGATCCGACAGTTCCGGACTGAACGTCGCAGCCAGATTATCGCCACCACTTTCAACAAACACGATGTCCAACGGATCGAAACGTTTACTGAGTTGAGCCACGGCTTCCAGATTCATCGAAGCATCTTCGCGGATGGCGGTATGCGGACATCCACCCGTTTCGACCCCAATAATCCGATCAGCTGACAACGCTTCATTACGGGTTAAAAACTCGGCATCTTCCTTGGTATAAATATCATTGGTCACCACGGCAATATTGTATTTGTCGCGTAGTCGCTTGCATAAGGCCAACGTTAAGGCTGTTTTACCGGAACCAACCGGACCACCGATGCCAACTCGTAAAGGTTCTTTCATTTTGTTTTTCTCTTATTCATGAACGAAATAAACGGGAATACTGGGTTTCATGTCGACAGCCAGCAATGCTCAGTGCTGGGCAGAAATTCTGTATATCGTCATCGGGTAATTGCATGGCTTGATCGACTAAAGCA
>NZ_DFTU01000011.1:24591-25287 GCF_002379485.1 Methylophaga sp. UBA4204
TGGCTTGATCGACTAAAGCAGGCAAGGTCATCGCTAACTCTGACAAAATGCGTTGTCCTGCCACCTGTCCCAAAGGCACGGTTTTCATCACCGCACTGACCTGATTTTCCAGAAAAGACCAGGCATAGGCATGCAACATATCGCTAAGCGAAATCTCCCAGCACAGGGCGCTGACTGAATAAATGGTCGGAAAAGCCGGTTGTTGCAGGGTGCCGCTTAATAAGACGATTTGTGGGGGCCAGGTAGCTAAATCACGTTGCAACCGTAGTAACGAATAGGCCATCTGCCGCGTTTCTGCCAGTGCTTCACTGCTATCGCGACCGGCCTGATAATACTCGTCCCAGTATTGTATCTGTGGACCATCCATCTGCTGCCAGGCCTTATATAACCTCAACAAAACCGGTAATTCATAGTTTACAAAATAGATCGACAGCACATCGCCTATCCACTGCTTCGATGATTCAATATCGATCACCTCACCGGATTCAATTGCCCATTCCAGTCCCTGTGAATAACTGTAGGCACCCACTGGCAACATCGGGCTGGCGAGTTGTAACAGACGGGAAAGCGACGCTGAACTCATCTTAGTGACTGTGTCCATGTGCGTGAACATGATCAGGTGAATGTTCATCATCATGATGATGGTGATGTCCGCCACCAGAATAGGCCCCGGGTTCTGGTTCAAAAGGCGCCTGT
>NZ_DFTU01000011.1:25364-37159 GCF_002379485.1 Methylophaga sp. UBA4204
TTGGTTCAAAAGGCGCCTGTAATTCTTCAACCTGCACCCCTAACCCCAACAACATATCTTTGAGAACTGAATCCGTTTCCAGCTTCAGCCATCCATCACCAATTTCCAGCGGAACATGACGGTTCCCCAAATGATAAGCGGCTCGGGTTAAAGCCTTTGAAGTAGTAGCGGTTACTTTCATCACGGCCTGTTCGGCAGCAATTACTTCAATAATTTCACCGCTATCCGCCTGCAGAAAATCGCCTCCACGTAAAATCGTGCCACGCTGCATATATAACGCGGCTTCCGTGCCTGATTGCAAGGTCACACGAATACGGCTTTTCTGCCGTAAATCGAAACTCAGACTGACCACATCGGCAATGACCGTATCGCTATGAATATGATCCAGTTTGGTGGAAATCGATAACATTTTTGAACCTTGCCTATAAATTGCTAAAACAGGAAATAACGCTGCGTCATAGGCAGTTCAGTCGCCGGTTCGCAGATTAATAATTCACCATCTGCCAACACCTGATAGGTTTCCGGATCCACCTCAATTTTGGGCGTGGCATTGTTGAGCACCATATCTTTTTTACCGATATTACGGCAGTTTTTTACTGCCACCAGCGGTTTCTGTAAATCCAGTGCTGCGACCGCAGGATTGGCCAAGGCCGCTTCTGAAACAAAGGTTAAAGAGGTTTTTAAGGCTTTGCCAAAACTGCCAAACATCGGCCGATAATGCACCGGCTGTGGTGTGGGAATTGATGCATTAGGGTCGCCCATCGCTGCTGCGGCAATCATGCCGCCTTTTAATATCAGTGACGGTTTCACGCCAAAAAATGCAGGGCGCCATAACACCAAATCAGCAAATTTACCGGCTTCAATGGAACCGACTTTATGGGAAAACCCATGAGTAATCGCCGGATTGATGGTGTATTTGGCAATGTAACGTTTCACCCGGAAGTTATCTGCATCACCATCACCACGCTCGGCATCTTCTTTCAAAGGCCCTCGCTGTACTTTCATTTTATGCGCAGTCTGCCAAGTGCGAATCACCACCTCACCAACACGCCCCATCGCCTGCGAATCAGAAGACATAATGGCAAACGCACCGGTATCGTGAAGAATATCTTCTGCAGCAATGGTTTCCCGGCGGATACGCGATTCAGCAAACGCCACATCTTCAGCAATCGAAGGATCCAGATGATGGCACACCATCAACATATCCAGATGTTCATCAATGGTATTGATGGTAAATGGTCGTGTGGGATTGGTGGACGACGGAATAACATTCTCGGCTGAGATAGCTTTGATAATATCCGGCGCATGCCCTCCACCAGCACCTTCGGTATGAAAGGTATGAATGGTGCGATCTTTAAAGGCCGCTATCGTGGTTTCAACAAAACCTGATTCATTCAGCGTATCGGTGTGGATGGCTACCTGAACATCCATCTCTTCGGCCACCGATAAACAATTATCGATAGCAGCAGGGGTGGTACCCCAGTCTTCGTGCAATTTCAGGCCGATAACGCCAGCTTCGATCTGTTCTCTGGCTGGCTCAGGCTGCGACACATTGCCTTTGCCGAAAAAACCCAGATTCATTGGAAAGGCCTCGGCGGCTTCCAGCATCCGGTGAATATGCCATGGTCCCGGCGTACAGGTGGTGGCATTGGTCCCGGTAGCCGGTCCAGTGCCACCACCCAGCATGGTGGTGATCCCAGACATAAGGGCTTCTTCAATCTGCTGCGGACAGATCCAGTGAATATGACTGTCGATACCCCCTGCGGTAAGGATCATGCCTTCGCCGGCAATGACCTCGGTACCGGCACCCAATGGTATGGTTACATCAGGTTGAATGTCCGGGTTTCCGGCTTTGCCAATGGCCCAGATATGCCCATCTTTAAGCCCTACATCCGCTTTGATAATACCGGTAACAGCATCGACTATCAGGGCATTGGTAATCACGGTATCAGCAACTTCAACTGAGACTTTCTGTGATTGCCCCATGCCATCGCGGATGACCTTGCCACCGCCGAACTTAACCTCTTCACCATAGGTGGTGAGATCCTGTTCGACTTCAATCCATAATTCTGTATCGGCCAGCCGGATTTTGTCGCCCACTGTCGGACCAAACATTTCGGCGTAGGCTTGCCGATCAATTTTCAGACTCATGATAAAGCTCCCATAACTCTGCCGGCAAAACCGTAAACCTGACGCAAACCGGACAACGCAACCAATTCGACGGTGCGGGTCTGGCCGGGCTCAAAGCGGACAGCTGTACCCGGAGCAATATTCAAGCGAAATCCATAAGCCTTTTCGCGTTCAAACAGCAAAGCATCATTGACTTCAAAAAAATGATAATGCGATCCAATCTGCACCGGCCGGTCGCCGCTATTGGAAACATCAATGGTGATCACCTCACGACCTACATTCATCTGTAAATCGCCCGCTTTTACTCGCATTTCTCCGGGAATCATAGTCAGTGTCCTCAGATAATTGGGTTATGCACGGTGACCAGTTTGGTGCCGTCAGGAAAGGTGGCTTCGACCTGAATTTCCGGCAGCATTTCAGCAATACCCTCCATCACATCATCCAATGTCAGTAAAGTCGCACCATAGTCCATTAGTTCCGCAACCGTTCGGCCATCTCGTGCCCCCTCCATAATCGCCGCCGAGATATAGGCAACAGCTTCAGGGTAATTCAGTTTCAGGCCTCGGTCTTTTCGTCGCTCGGCCACCAGTGCCGCAGTAAAAATAAGTAATTTATCTTTTTCTCTAGGAGTCAGTTCCATTGCTTTTTCAACCTTGTTTATCTTTGTCTAGGTAGCCCAAATGCGAGGCCGGATAGCTGATCGCTTGCCATACCACGGACGCAGGCAGTGCCATAATTTTTCAAAATATATTTTGGCTTCCTGGGCACAGGGACCAATATAACGTGCGGTGAATATATCCGGCAGTGCTGAAACGCCATAATCCGCTGAAGAATCAATCTGAATGTCCTGACAGCTTTGCAGGATCTCTGCCGGCGTAGTGCCAGCGGCCACCACAAAACTGCCAAAAACCACTTGATTACGTAATCCGGCCATTGAACGCAGTACTCTGCTATCGGGATCCAGTAATGCAGATTCATTCCAGATTAACCTGCCTTCACGTTTAATCAATAACTTTTGACGAAAACGCCCGCTACCCCAACGTTCACCACTGGCCTGCCTGCCCAGGCAAACGACTTCCCAGCCAGCAAATACTGCTGTTTCACTAAGATTAACCTGAGTATTAAGTGCGACATCAGCGCCATCAAATACGATATTTTCCTGTGGCAGCCATTCTAATTGGCCATTATCATCAATCGTCATCTCAATCTTCTGACTGGCTTGGCGACCGGCTGATTTATACCATTTGGTGGCACCCGGGGTGGTCAACAGTGCAGATGATTCAGTTTGCATTTGCACCGTCAATTGCAAATTATCGCCACCTGCCACACCCCCGGGAGGGTGGATAATAACGCCATGGGCAGGATTAGCGCCTTCAGGATAGAGAATTTTCTGAATCACCAACGGCCCATGATGCTGACGGCGGGCAAGGATGGTTTTGTTGGAGCGGCTATCGAACAGCAGTTTGAGACTGGCATCCCAGCCAGTCATCAATTGATTAATTACCGGTTTATCAATTTGTTGTGTTAATTCTGAGCGAACATTCATGCCAACACACTCCTTCATGTTGGACATTGATAAGCATATTTGTCTGCCTGGATCTGCTGGTCTTTCATAGCTGCCTTTGTTGTAAACCTGAAATATCAACAGAACCTAATAATATTTGTCTTAAACCGTCAAATATTTCTTTATCGTGTCGGCATCAACGTCGGCTCGCATATCTTCATGAATGAACTTACCTTTTTCAATCACAATAATACGGTCTGCCACTTCCATCGTAAAACTCAACACCTGCTCAGAAACGATAATGGTGATTTCACGCATTTTACGAATTTCATTTAAGACCTTGGCAATATCTTTGATGATTGAAGGCTGAATACCTTCCGTCGGTTCATCCAATAGTAATACTTTTGGATTGGTCACCAAAGCACGGGCAATCGCCAACTGTTGTTGCTGACCACCTGAAAGGTTACCGCCCTTGCGGTGACGCATATCATGTAATACGGGAAACAAGGCGAATATCTCATCCGGAATATGTTTCATTTTCGACACCTGCAGACCGGTTTCGATATTTTCCTGCACCGTTAATGTTGGAAAAATCATTCTTCCCTGTGGCACATAAGCAATCCCATTGGCAACACGGTTGTGACTTTCCATACTGCCAACATCAGTCCCTTCGATACTGACTTTACCTGATTGACTGGGCAGGATCCCCATGAGGGATTTGAATAACGTGGTTTTACCCATGCCATTGCGTCCCATAATGGCCAGCGTTTCATTTTTAGCGACGTTAAAGCTGATGTCATGAATAACCTGGCTCTGGCCGTAACTTACTTGTAAATTTTCTACTTCAAACATGGTTAATCTCCCAGCTTAAAATCAATGCCCAAGATAGACTTCAATGACTTTTTCATCCGCCTGAACATTGTCCATCGTCCCCTCAGCAAGGATTTTGCCTTGGTGCAGAACGGTGACTTTACGGGCGATTTTTTTCACAAACTCCATATCATGCTCAATCACTATCACGGATCGATTCTGGCAAATCCGGTTGAGCAATTCGGCGGTTTCATCGCGTTCTTTGGCGCTCATCCCGGCGACTGGCTCATCCAGCATCAATAATTCCGGATCCTGCATCAGTAACATGCCAATCTCCAGCCATTGTTTCTGACCATGACTGAGAATCGCCGCTTCAGTCTCAAGAAAGTTTTCCAGCTGGATTTCTTTGGCTACCTCATTAACGCGTTTAATCACTTGTTCAGTGGTCTTGAAAAACAGGCTGCCAAATACCCCACGTCCTTCTGGATAAGAAACTTCCAGATTTTGGTACACCGTCAGGTTCTCGTAGATAGATGGCGTTTGAAATTTACGACCAATACCCGCCCGAACGATTTCATGTTCGGCCATCTTGGTCATTTCTTTGTTTTTAAAATTGATCGAACCG
This sequence comes from Methylophaga sp. UBA4204, assembly GCF_002379485.1. NCBI lineage: Bacteria > Pseudomonadati > Pseudomonadota > Gammaproteobacteria > Thiotrichales > Piscirickettsiaceae > Methylophaga > Methylophaga sp. UBA4204. Next base: position 30,434 of record NZ_DFTU01000011.1, read on the forward strand.
GAACTGGATTTGGTTTTGCCGCATATCAAATCCAGCAAGGTGGTTTTACCCGCTCCGTTTGGGCCGATAACCACTCGCAATTCGTTTTTATCGATATACATTGTTAACGTATCGACTGCTTTGAAGCCATCAAATGAAACCGTGAGATCTTCAATTGCCAGCAAAAAATCTGTTGTAGTCGTCATTATTTAGCTCCCTCGGTGGTGGCTTCAGATTCAATCTTCGTGGCAGATTTCTTTTCTGATTGCACTGGTTTATCAAATAATGGCTTTAGAAACTTCACTTTAGGGGCATATTTGTTGTAAATACCCGCCAAACCATTCGGGAAGAACATCACCACTGCGATAAACAACCCGCCCATCAGGAATAACCATAATTCAGGGAAAGTTTCAGAAAACGCCGTTTTACCGTAATTCACTAGCAATGTGCCGTAGACCACACCCACCAAGGACATTCGGCCACCGACAGCAGCGAAAATAACCATTTCAATCGAAGGCACGATGCCGACAAAAGACGGAGACATAAAGCCTACCTGTAAGGTAAACATCGCTCCACCGATGGCCGCAATGACGGCTGAAACACAAAATATAAAGATTTTGAAGTTCGAGACGTCATAGCCTGAAAAACGCACTCGATCTTCCTTGTCTTTCATCGCCAGAAGCAGTTGTCCTAGTTTGCTGGTGAGAATGAATTTACTCACCATAATGACGCCTAACAGCAAAATGGCATTGATAAAATAAAGGATATATTTAGAAGAATCGGCACGTATATCCCATCCATTTAGGGTTCTCAAATCGGTAATACCATTAATACCACCGGTAAACCCTTGTTGCCCCACAATTAACACCGTTAGAATCACAGCGATAACCTGCGTGATGATGGCAAAGTAAACCCCACCAACCCGACGTTTGAACATCGAATAACCGATGATAAAGGCAAAGATCGACGGCACCAGAAGGATAGCTATCAAGGTAAAGGTGAAACTTTCAAAAGGAATCCAGAACCACGGTAACTCGGTCAACTGATTCCAGTCCATAAAGTCTGGAATGCCTGGTGTAGTCTGAATACTAGTACTTTCTGGGTCAGAGGCTTCGAGTTTCAAGAACATGGCCATCGCATAACCACCCAGTCCAAAAAATATTCCCTGTCCCAAACTGAGAATACCGCCATACCCCCACAACAACACCAGACTGACCGCTGCAAACGCGTAGGTCAGATATTTTCCGACCAGATTTAACCGGAACAAGTCTAGTGCCAGAGGCAACACCACTAAAATCAGCAGTGCCAGAACACCAATGGCAATCGCCCCACTCTTACCACCTAAAAATCGCTCATAGACAAAATTCATCATTTATCTCCTGCTGGTTATTTACGAACTTTGATTGAGAACAAACCTTCAGGACGCATCATCAAAATGATGACCAAAGCCAGCAAGGTAAATACTTTCGCCATAGATCCGCTGATAAAGAACTCCAGAATGGATTGCGCCTGAGCAATGGTGAACGCTGAGGCAATGGTGCCGAACAGACTGGCTGCCCCACCAAACACAACAACCATAAAGGTATCAACGATATATAAAGAACCTGATGTCGGTCCTGTGGACGCAATGGTAGTAAATGCTGCACCGGCGATACCGGCAATACCGCAACCCAGCGCGAAGGTCAATCGATCAACCTGTTTGGTATTAATACCGACGGCACCACTCATAACCCGATTTTGTGTAGTAGCCCGAACATTCAACCCCCAGCTGGAGCGATACATCAGCAAAAACACACCGAGAGTGACCAATGCGGTCAGACCTAATACAAACATGCCGTTAATTGGAATAAATATCGTTTCTGTTGGCATCCAAGACCCCATCAACCAATCCGGTAAGGCTGGACTGACTTCACGTGCCCCAAAAATTGAACGAAACGACTGTTGCATAATCAGGCTCAGTCCCCAAGTTGCCAGTAAGGTGTCCAGAGGGCGTTTATAAAGATGCCTGATAAGCACAAATTCTGTGATGTAGCCAAATAGCCCGGCTACCAGGAATGAAACTAATATTGCTAATAAAAAGTAGTAATCCATGAATGCTGGAAAATAGGTTTCCGTCACTACGGAGAGAAGGTAAGTTGTGTAGGCTCCCATCGCCATAAATTCGCCATGGGCCATATTGATTACGCCCATTTGTCCAAAAATAATTGCCAATCCAAGCGCCATCAGCAGTAACACACTGAACAGGCTGAACCCGGCAAAGCCCTGCATGGCTAGAATTGAAGTCAATTCCTGTATTGAATACTCACCCATAACGGATACTCCGTAACATTTACTCGTTAATCAAAGGTTGGACAACCTTTCGCTCTTCTGTCACTTGGCAGGCTGGTCAACGACCAGCCTGCTTTTGCGAACGTTCTATTTCGATTTATTGGTAACCTTCTGGGAATGGGTTTGGCTCAATCAGATCAGAGGTATAAACCACTTCTGCCTGACCGTCTTTGTTCCATTTACCGATACGGGTTTTGCTCCATAAATGATGATTAGGATGCAGTTTGACGTAACCTTCAGGCGCTGTAGTCAGCTCGATATCACCTTCTTCAGATGCGGCGACAACTTTATCCACATCAAAACTTCCAGCTTTCTCGACTGCTGCTTTCCATAACCATGGGCCAAGGTAAGCGGCCTGAGTCACATCACCGATAACGCTGTCTTCGCCGTGCATTTCTTTAAATGCTTTTACAAATGCAACGTTGTTCGGATTGTCCTGACTTTGGAAATACTTCATAACAGAGTAGAAGCCTTCCAGATTTTCACCACCGATACCCAACACTTCATCTTCGGTCACCGACAGGGTCAACAGCGTTTGTTTATCTGCTGTAATACCGGCAGCATTCAGCTGTTTGAACCAGGCCACGTTACTACCACCTACAACAGCAGCGAAGATAACGTCAGGCTTTTTCAAACGGATTTTGTTGATAACTGAACCAAACTGAGTATCACCTAAAGGTTTGTACTCTTCACCGACCACTTTACCGCCAAGTACTTTTTCGATGTGGATACGAGCGATCTTCATTGAAGTACGTGGCCAGATGTAGTCCGAACCAATCAGATAGAACGTTTTGGCACCTTTTTCTTCAGCAACCCAGTCCAGACCAGCAAGGATCTGTTGGGTAGCTTCCTGACCGGTGTAGATAACGTTTTTGGATTGTTCCAGTCCTTCATAGAAAGTCGGGTAATACAATAAACCGTTTTCTTTCTCAAAAACTGGCAAAGCCGCTTTACGTGATGCCGATGTCCAGCAACCGAAAACTGCCGCTACATTATCATTCACCAGTAACTTTCTGGATTTCTCAGCAAATGTTGGCCAGTCACTGGCGCCATCTTCCTGAATGATCTCAATCTGGCGGCCGAGGATACCGCCACTTTCATTGATCTGTTTGATAGCCAGCTTTTCCGCTTCCTGGGCACCGGTTTCACTGATCGCCATGGTGCCGGTTAATGAATGCAAGATCCCTACTGTTACAGTGTCATCTGTCACTGCAAGTCCGGTTGTGTTGACTTCAGCAGTCGGATAATCCGCTGCCATTGCACTACTGGTAATAAATCCAGCAGCCACCATTGCACTTAACAGTGCTCCGGTTTTACCTAAAAATTTTCGTCGACTGAAGTAACTCATCGTGTATCTCCTGTTAGCAAATTTAGAGTGAACAGCGTTGTTCCGAACGGTTTTTCTTGGCGCTCAATGTCCGAGCATCCAGGGTCTTGCGGTTTTCTTTGTCTGCATCATCAGGCCGTTGGGATTGCTTTTGGCCTGTGCTGCCGTTTTGGCTTTATCGGTGGAATCGGTTTTACACGTGTGCGTTCCTGAGCAACCACAGCTGGAACGTCGCACTTGTTTAGGTTCATGGGCAGACTTTTCATTGCGTTCTTTGGCCACCCGAGTGTTTCGGTCCATCAAGGCGAGATAGGGGGCGGAAATAATCCGCACCGCCATCTCGCCACACTCCACACATTCCACCGAGTTACCGGCTTCGCTCATTTTGCGAAGCGCGGTGAAATCGCCACAATGCTCACATCGGTAGTCATATATCGGCATAACGTGATATCCCGTCTTAAGAAGTCGAACTTAAATCAAAACCCTGAGTGACAAATTGCGATGGGCCATCTGCCGTAGGGTTAATATTGAAATCAAAGATTTCTGTTGGGATCCACAATGTGGCACATGCATTCGGAATATCCACCACACCACTAATATGACCTTGAACTGGGGCGGTACCTAGAATGGATAGTGCTTGCTCACCGGTGTAACCGAATTTCTTAAGATATTCGATGGCATTCAGACAGGCTTGACGATAGGCAACATGAACATCCAGATAATGTTGTTTACCTTGTTCATCGACTGAAATCCCTTCAAACATCAGGAAATCGCTGTAAGTCGGTGTTAAAGGACTGTTTTTGAACAGTGGATTTTTAATACCGTATTTCTTCACGCCATCTTTAATCAGGCTGACTTTGATATCGATATAGCCGGCCATTTCGATAGCACCACAGAACGTGATTTCGCCATCACCCTGAGAGAAGTGAAGGTCACCCATCGATAAACCGCCATCTTTCACATACACCGGAAAGTAGATTTTTGAACCTTTGGTCAAATCCTTGATATCGCAGTTACCGCCATGCTCACGCGGTGGTACGGTACGAGCACCTTCTTTTGCCGCTTTAGACGCTTCATCACCCTTCAAACGGCCCATCACAGCAGCCTGTTCATTAGGTGGTAATGCCAGAGGAGGCACACGATCTGGTTCGGTTGAAATCAATTCAGCTTCACGTTTGTTCCATTCCGCCAACATTTCTTTCGATGGCAAACAACCAATCAAACCAGGATGCATAATGCCGGCGAATTTAACGTTCGGCACATGACGTGAAGTGGTGTAAATACCGTGGAAATCCCAAATGGATTTACGCGCTTCAGGGAAGTGGTCGGTTAAAAATCCACCGCCATTTTCTTTGGAGAAGAAGGCATTAAACCCCCATTGTGAATCTTCAAAAGTGCCGACATCTAAAATGTCTACCACCATCAAGTCACCGGGCTCTGCTCCCTCAACACCAATTGGGCCACTGAGATAGTGGACTTGTAACAAGTCCACATCACGAATGTCATTGGCACTGTCGTTGTTACCGATCTGGCCACCGGTCCAATCCATACATTCCACACGGAATTCATCGCCCGGTTTCACCATGGCAATCATCGGAATATCAGGATGCCAACGATTATGTATTTGTCCGTCCTGTTCCCAGGGTTTTTTATCTAAATCAAGTTTTACTAAGGTTTTCATCGGTATCTCCTACGTTGAAGAAACGTTTTGATAGGTAATATTTGGATTAAAATTGCAGCTGCATTGAAACGACGAATTGATCTTGATCCGCTAAACCTTGTCTTTCCAGGTCGCGATAAACGGCGGTAACGGATGCGTTGTAGCCATCAATGAAGTAGTTCACCCCAAAATCTGTACGCTCGGTTTCGCCAGCATCAGAATCAAAACTTTGGTAGCGAACGAATGGCATAAATTGGCCCCAACCAACTCTTTGGTTGAAGATATAGCCGGTACTGACGTAATAGGCTTCACCTTGCTCTGAAAGGAAGACATCATCCGTGTCATAGTCGAAGTAGGCGGCCTCAAGAGATACCGCACCCGCGGCAAGTTTCTTCTCTACCAGAAGATCCACTGTCCATTGAGAGTAATCACCAACTTCAGTTGCTGAAGCTGAACCATCGCCTTTATGACGGCCTGCCAAACCTATAGTGAAAATATCTTTGGTACCGAGATAGTTACCTGTACCGTAATAACCTGGCTCTTTATCCCAGAAGCTGTATTGCAAACGCCCGGCATACATCAGGTCATCGTCTTGATCGGCATTATCGGTAACGTCTCCCACACCACTGAATTCAAAAATCTTGTCGGCTTCAAAAGCACCGAATGAATAAGCCAATCGTTGGTCAAATGCCGTGGCAACTAAAGCCACACCATCATCACGACCGATAGTGCCGCCATTCCAGCCATATCGAGCTGTAATGTTTGCCCAATAACCATCACCTGATGTGTAGTAAGGCCCAGCCATATTGGCGCGGCTGCTTGGTGACAGGAAACGACCTGCCCAAATCGCCATATCTGGGGTAAATTGGAAAATACCGGCAGCGTCAATAATCTGGAAAGAATCATTACCACCTGATTTTTCAGAGTTGAACATACCTTTGATGTATTTATTTAATGAACCTGAAACATACAAACGGGCACTGTCCAGTTCAAAATCATTAGAATTGCCGCCATCATTTGCCGCATCTTCAAGATTGCTATAGCTGCCACGCATACCAAATCCAACACTGACATATTGATCTTCACCAAAGGTAATCGTGCCAGCAGCATGACTAGTTGCCACAGGGGCAAGAGTAGCGGTTGTGGCCAAGGCGACCAGGTATGCGACTTTGTTCATTTTTTTCATTTTTCTTCTCCCGAAAAACTCACCAGAATTAAAGCGTTGTTGTTGAATTCGCCTCGGTGCTCATCAACCATTAAGTTCGAGAGCCATACTAGTCAGCTGGGTCTAGTGCTTAAATACGTCAAATTGCGTACATGGGTTACGTAGGGTTTCAGTTACTCTGAGAACACACTTTCAAATAACAGGTTGTTAAGGAGGAAAAATGAAACGCCAAAGCATTCACGTAATCGGTTCGCTGATTTTGTTCAG
>NZ_DFTU01000011.1:37269-44197 GCF_002379485.1 Methylophaga sp. UBA4204
ACTGCGACAGATTTTCAAAGTGAAAAAGAGCGCTGTGAATCAGAGTCAGCTTCTGAAAAAGAAATTGATCAGTGTCTGCAGCAGCAAGGCTGGTTAGTCGTTAGTGCAGATAAGCCCTTGATTCCACTGAGTCGTGGTGAAAGCAAAACCATTGCGATAGCGGATGATGCCATGGCAGAAATTGACGATAAACCCGTTGATCCCATGGAAAAATTACAGGTTAATTCATGGTGGCGAGCGGGTGCTGGACCGGAAAAACTAATGAATGACAGTGAAGCCTGCACAGCGGAATTAGGTAAAGAACACTCCCCTGAAGCGAATATGAGTCTGGTTACCCGCGGCTTATTGGGCTGTATGCAGAAAAAAGGCTGGGCTGCCTTGTTACAACAGTAACTGTTGAAAATCACATCTGAATGGCCTGGAGCGGGCTGCATTAGGGATTCGCCGGGATTTAGGGCATAACTATTGCAGTCACAGCTTCATGATTATCTGAAGAAGGGGAAATGAGCATGATGCAGCTGTGGCGTGATTATGATCCCGGTGAGTTCTACGATGAGCTGATGCATGATCAGCATCAGCCAAGACACTTCAGTTATAAACTGCTGGATTATCTGAAATCCATGCGAAAAGAGGCATTCGAGCAGCGTATCGTTGATTCTGAACTCGAAATTCTGGAGCGTGGTATTACCTTCACGGTCTATAGCGATGCCGGCAATATTGATCGTGCCTGGCCCTTCGATATCATTCCCCGCATCATTCCCAAAGGCGAATGGGATTGCACCGAAAAGGGGCTGGTGCAACGAATTCGTGCCTTAAATATGTTCATCAATGATATTTACAACGATGGCAACATTATTCGTGATGGGCTGATTCCAGAAGAAGTTGTGCTGCAATCCAAAGGTTACCGACCTCAATGTAAAGGCATGCAACCTGCACACGGGATCTGGGCGCATATTTGTGGTTCGGATTTAGTGCGTGATGACAACGGCACGATGTATGTATTGGAAGACAATTTACGGGTGCCATCCGGTGTTGCCTATATGCTGGAAAACCGCAAGACCACCAAGCGTGTATTACCGGAATTATTCAAATTACTGCATATCAGCCCGGTCAATGATTACCCTTCACACCTTTCTGCAATGCTGGCTTCGCTGGCACCCGATGACATAACACATCCAAAGATGGTTTTACTGACCCCGGGAATCTATAACTCAGCTTATTTTGAGCATGCTGCATTAGCTCAGCAAGCGGGTTTGATCTTGTTGGAAGGCGCCGATCTGACCGTTGGCAATGATGGTTATGTCTATATGAAAACCATTCATGGTCTGGAACGAGTCGATGTCATTTATCGACGCATAGATGATGATTTTATTGACCCTCTGGTGTTCCGTGAGGATTCTACACTTGGTATTCCCGGCATTATGCAATCCTGGCGCGAAGGAAAAGTCGCCATTGCCAATGCCCCCGGCTGCGGTGTTGCCGACGATAAAGTTATTTATGCCTATGTGCCGGCAATGATTCGCTATTACCTCAACGAAGAACCTTTGTTACCCAATGTACCAACCTGGATGTGTCGAGATCCGCACCAACTTCAGCACGTTCTCGACAACTTAGCGGATCTTGTCGTCAAACCTGCTAATGAGTCCGGTGGTTATGGCATGCTGGTTGGGCCGCATTCCAGTGAAGAACAAATAGAAGCTTTTCGCCAATTATTAATCGACGATCCTAATAACTACATCGCCCAACCGACCCTAAAGTTATCGGTATCCCCCACCAGTTGCGGCGATCATATTGCGCCTCGTCATGTGGATTTACGGCCATTTATCCTGTCTGGTAAAAATAACTACGTCACACCTGGCGGGTTAACCCGGGTAGCACTCGTCAAAGGATCGCTAGTTGTTAATTCTTCACAGGGTGGTGGCAGCAAAGATACCTGGATAGTGGATGACTCACATTTTGGAGGGCTTAACTGATGTTGTCGCGGGTAGCTGAACGGGTTTATTGGTTGGCCAGATATCTGGAGCGGGTCGAAAATACCGCTCGTTTAATCAATGTCCATACCGGGCTGCTGATGGATTTACCCAGAGACGTCGAAATAGACTGGTTTACCTTAGTCACCATTTTTGATGCTGAAATGTTTTATCACGCAAACTTTGAACAGATTAATGAAAATAATGTGATGCAATTTTTGCTGGCAGAACCCAATAACCCGATATCGCTACTTAATTCATTATCCGCCGTTCGGGAAAATGCCCGTACCTCGCTGGATATCCTCCCGGAAGAAACCTGGGAGCAGGTAAATGAGCTGTATCTGCTGGTTAAAAATGAAATGGCGGCCATCAGTAACCGGCGTCGACGTCAGCAATTGCTATTGACCATCATGGAACGCTGTCAGACTGTGTGGGGCATATTGGTCAATCATATGAGCCGGAATCATGCCTATCATTTTATGCAAACGGCCAAGCATCTGGAACGCGCCGATATGACCAGTCGAATCCTGGAAATGACGTCATTACTGATGGCTGAAAACCGCAGTGAATCGATGCGTGCAGCAGAAGGCATTTTATGGACACATTTATTACGCGCATTAAGTGCTCAGCAGATGTACACTCAGACTTACAGTTCATCCGTTAACGCCGATGGCGTATTAACTTTTCTGATTCGAGATGAGGCTTTTCCACGTTCTTTATTCTTTTCGCTTAAAGCAATTGGACGTTATTTGTGGCCTCTTCCTCAGTCAGCAACCACATTGGAACACCATCAAAAAATCATGTCTGAAATGTTTAATGAAAATCTGAAAGAACTTCCAGCCGAGATGATCTATACCCGTATGGATGAATTACAGGCAAAACTTGCTGAATTGAGTTCTCAGATAAGTCAAAAATGGTTTCACCCTGATAGATCGGTCGCATGAAACGTTTTTATTGTCATTGCGGGCAAGAAGTTTTTTTTGATAATACATATTGCAACAGCTGCAACAGGATCTTAGGATTTGATACCGAACAGCAACAGATTGTCAGTATCGAGCCTTACAAAGGCCAGTTTCGTTCGGTGGAAAGTCCCGAAAAACGTTATAAACGCTGTGTCCATCATCAGCATTTGATGCAGTGCAACTGGCTGCTGCCGGCCGATGATAATTTTACGCAATGCATATCCTGCCGGTTAACCCGTGTCATACCTAATCAGAACTACCCGTATAACGTTAAACGCTGGTCAGTGCTGGAAGCGGCCAAAAGAAGGATGCTGTATGGCTTGCTTCGGTTAGGTTTACCGATAGATCAATGGCCAGCTACTGATACACAGCAACTGCAGTTTCATTTTCTGGAAGATCAGATAAGTAATCCGATTGATGGTCATGAGCAGGTTTTCAGTGGTCATGCGGCAGGTATCATTACGTTAAATGCTTCAGAAGCTGATAACAGCTATCGCGAAGCAACCCGAGAGGCCATGAATGAGCCTTATCGTACGTTACTAGGCCATTTCCGTCATGAAATCGGGCATTTCTACTGGGAAAAACTGATTAAAAACCAGCCAATTTATGATGCGTTTAAAGCATTATTCGGTGATGACACTATTGATTATCCGCAGGCTTTGGCAGCTTATTACGAGGCTGGCCCTCCCGAAGATTTTCAGCAGGAGTTTATTTCAGCCTACGCCAGCGCCCATGCCTTGGAAGACTGGGCTGAAACCTGGGCACATTATCTGTTGATGCATGAAACACTGGAAACGGCAGTGGAGTTTGAGGTTATTCGCCCCCCCGAAACGGATCGGGAATTTCATGTCTGGTTATCAGAATGGATGCAGTTAGTACTGGTGTTGAACGCGTTGAACAGAAGTATCGGTAATGCTGATGCCTATCCATTTGTGGTGTCAACCGCGGTGCAGAAAAAGCTGCAGTTTATCCATGATCTAATGCATGATATTTAACGTTAACGACGTTTTTTACTGTTCACTAAACCTGGGCATCTCGGTAAAGGCCTGACGAAGCTTATCCCCCCACGCCTTTCTCAATTCAATAAGATATGGGTGCTCTACTCCAAACCGGTAGTGATTGCTAACATTGTAACTGTCTTTTTTGTACATCAGTACTTCAATGGGTGGTCCGACACTGACATTACTCTGCATGGTAGAGTCCATTGAGATCAGTGAACAAGTGGCTGCATCCAGTAAAGAAGTATCCGGCCGGATAAAACGATCCAGCACCGGTTTGCCATATTTGCTCTCGCCAATCTGCAGATAAGGGGTCTCTTTGGAACTGGTAATGTGATTACCCTGCGGGTAAATCATAAACGCCTGCGGAGGACCACCCTGAATCTGACCGGCCAGCAATAACGTGGCTTCCGGGGCAAAGCCTGAAGCTTCATTTTCAGAATAACGGCGGATTCGACTACTGAGGATTTCACCGATGTAATCAGCCGTATCAGAAAGATAACTTAAGGTATTTAAATTACGTGCCTGACTTTCACGAATATCGCGATGAATCTGTTCAACCACAAATTGTGTAGTCGCCAGATTACCTGCACTCATTAATACCAGACAACGATCAGCATGGGTCTCAAACCGGGTCATCTTGCTGTAGGTGCTCACCTGATCGATTCCGGCATTGGTTCGGGAATCGGATGTCAGCACTAATCCTGCATCTAAGGTAATGGCTACACAATAGGTCATACATGCCTCTGAAGTAATCTGTACAAAGATAGTCGACATTTGGCTGCAGGGCAATGCCCAAAAGGGGTTATTTAGTGTTCTTGATAGGGCTCAGAAAGCAATGTTGGCAACAAGTGGTAAATGATCTGATGCCTGTCTTGCTAAAACAGATTTATGAACTGATAGTTTAATGTTGCTGCGTTGCGGAGCAATCCAGATTCTATCCAAAGCGAAAATTGGCCAGCGTGCCGGGAAAGTCGCCAAGTGTGGTGGCGCGCTGAAGTGTCTGTGTAACCAACGCAATGGACGCCCCCATAGCAACCACTCATTCACATCCCCCAGTAAACAGCTTATATCGGCTTCCTGTTGTGATTTAACATCGAGTAACTGCTTAACCTGCCAACGCCGCTCTGCCGGTTTCAATCCTAAATGGGTCGCAATCACTTGCAGTTCATAGCCGGCAACATCAAAAGTAGCTTCGATGGCTCCTCGTGGCTCGAAACCGGCAACACTTAAATCAATATGTTTGAAGGACTTTAATGGTAACTTTGTTAACAGGGCATTTCCGTAGTGACGAGTTTCCCGAAACAATGTGGGTCCAGCAATGGCTTCATGGCCCGTCTGATAGGCCAGATACTCGAGTAGGTCCAGCTCATCAATCGAATGGTGTTCGACTTCCTGTAAAGCAACAATATCGGCATCGATTTCTTTTAAAACGGCAGCGATACGCGCAGGATCAAATTTTCCATCCGCCCCTATGCAGGCATGAATATTATAAGTAGCGATCTTGAGGGTATTTGGTCGTTTTATTTGGGTCACGTATCTGTCGAAATTCTGTTAAGCCATTTTTTGACACCGTACATCAAGCTACCAATCCCTAAAATCACCAATACAAAAATTATAATCTCGAAAGGTTCAGGGTGTTGGACGACTTGTATAAGTGAATTTGCAAAAACGGTTATGGCTAAAATACCCGGCAACATTCCCAGCAGAGTTCCCCAGATAAAATCTCTCAATTTGATATGAGATGCACCTGCTACCAAGTTTATCAGTGTAAAAGGAGCCACAGGAATAATCCGAACGGTAATAATGGCCATTACACCATGATTGGCCAAGCGTTTTGACAGTCGGTTTAATTTTGACCCAGCCATTTTGGACACACTTTTACGCCCCAGCCACTCACCAACGATATATCCCAATATCGCACTCAGCATTGACCCCAGAATAGCGTATATACTGCCCGGCCATGCACCAAAACTGATCGCAACGGCCACGACTAATAAGGTCAGCGGTATTGCAAATAAACCGGCAATAGCAAAACCTGTAATCACAATAAAAGGAGTAAAGGGACTGTCGTTGAGGGTCTCGATCATAAGTTGAAGATTTTCAGCCGTTAACCAGTCATTGAGTGGCGTCCACTTCCATAAAGCGGTCATTGCAATGACGGCTAATAAGACTAATGCCGTGATAATGATCTGTTTTTTAGGGGACTTCGGCTCATCAATAGGCACCAGCTTCCGGCTCATTTCAACGGAGTCTACCGGACGCTCAGGATCGATATAGTCAGCTGTCGGGGTTAATTCATCGATACTCTCATCAACTTCACAATTTAATCTTCTCAAGGTACGTGGAAACTGTTCCCGGGAATTAATCAGCGTAAGCAGCGAATCATGTTCTGCCAGCAATTCTTCCAATACATCAACCGCAATATCAAGATGTTCACTGAGCAGTCTATGACGTAAGGCCTTTATCGCATCAGACTGTTCTGCATTTTCTGCTTCAATTGCCAAATCACATTCACTATCAAGCCCCATCGAGCGATTACTTAAATTAGCTGACCCCACTCGCAAAAAAACATCATCAACAATCATCATCTTGCTGTGCAGACTGATATAACTATTACCTAATGCTTCATGATGCGGGTAACAAATCAACAGACGGTCATGTTTATCGGCTTCACAAAGCTTTCGGCAAATCCTGGAACGCAATACATCCATCGTGTGTTGTTCAAGCCAGCCACCGGTCATGCTGGGACAGATAATCACAACTTCCGGGCCACTCTCTTCCTTCAGTCGCTGGGCTAAAACCTCTGCCACTTTCCAGGATGTAAAATACTGATTTTCTATGTATATAAGGGTTTGGGCCGCCGCAATAGCATCAAGGTAGAGTAATTCCACTTCGGTAATTTCCCTGTTTCCCTTAAATTCCGGCAGGGTTCGGGCAATGGCAATGTTGACCTGTCGAAAATCAACCTTGATATCTTCAGGCCAAATATCATCCT
>NZ_DFTU01000011.1:44274-47607 GCF_002379485.1 Methylophaga sp. UBA4204
CCAAATATCATCCTGGTTTGCGGAGGGGGGAGCCAGCTGCTCACCCGTTGCTTTTTGCCATCGTTCCCGCGACAGTTCCGCCAGACTCTTTGCCGCTTCCCCATCGACAATCATCTGCATATCATGGAATGGAGGGTAGAGCTCATTATCAGGGTCAATACGACGTTTATCATCAGGTGCATGTTCACTGCTATCCCAGCGATGTTTACCTGGATCGATACCGCCGCAGAAAGCGATTTTATCGTCAATTACAACGACTTTTTGATGCTGTGAACCACCAAATGGGCACTCGCCATCAAGCTGATAATGTAAACGGGATTGCTTTTTCCAGCCGGGACGAAACAGGGGTAACCATTCGCGCTCAAGCGTATAGAGCATTGCCCAGTCCCAGTTGAGGATATAAATATTTAGCTCAGGCTTTTGCTCAAGAACGGCATTTATCAAATCTCCTAATTCAACAGGTAAATCCGTAGGGGTCTCACCTCTCACCAGTCTCAGTCGGCTATCAATATCCCAGGCAAGAATATAAACAGCAGATTGAGCTTGTGAAATGGCAGCATGCAAGGCGCTAAAGTAATTTTCACCATCCACCAGCACGGAGGCTCTATCAGCCTGAACATACCGCCAACAGTTTTCTTCGTGGCGGATAATTTTTTTATCATGCATATTCAGAATGAGCTCCCTGCAATAATCGATTATCAATCAAGCGTAGCATAGCAATGCTGGATTCAAATTTACTCAGGTTAACCACCAAGTGGTTATAAATACGATCTTATTCATCAATAATCTGCTAAAGATCAGAAATACTGCATGAGAAAAGTGATTAGCATGAATATTGGCAAGAAGCGGCCCACCAGATATATTCGCCACTCCCACCAATGTGAATTGGTCCCCAGAACCGAATGAATTTTAGTTGGGGGGATAAACCAGCAAAACAAGGCGGCGCCAATGATGCCAGACAGGATAATAATATTACCGCCGGCAATCCTGTCGACCATGTCGAGCACGGGCTCACCCGCTATCTGTAAATTCATTGGAGTAAAACTCAGAGCCGAGGCCGAGCCGATAATCAACATCACTAATGCTACCAGCATAACCGCTTTAACATTCGTGATGCCGAACTCTTCGGCAAAAGCGGAGACAACGACCTTTAATCCTGCCAGCGTTGAGGTAAATGCTGCAGCAAAAAACAAGACAAAAAAAACAATGCCAAAGAACCATCCCGCTGACATTTCTGCAAACACTTTAGGCATGGTGGCAAAAGCCAACTGGGTACCTTCTTCTGGAGACAATCCCTGACTGAACACAAATGGAAAGATCATCCAGGCAGCAAGCAAGGCAATTGATGTCTGAAAGACCGCAACGATAATACACGCTCTTGGAAGGTTAGTTTTTCGCGGAATATAGCTGCCGTAGGTGATTAAATAGCCTTGGCCAATTGCCAGCGTATAAAAAGCCTGGCCAAAAGCAAAAACCCATAGTTCGCCGCTGGTTATTTTATTCCAGTCAAACTGGAAGAAAAAATTAATGGTTTGTTCCCAGCCGGAAGTTTTACTGGCCATTACCACTAAAAAAATCATTACCGCCAGTAGCACCGGCATCAGAAATTTTGACAATCGCTCAATTGATTTTAGACCGTTAATCAGGACGATCGAGGCCAATCCAATAATGACCAGAAAATACCAAAAACTGTTATAGCCCTCGGTAAACTGATCAAATACCCTTAACTCTCCTCGGCTGGCATCAATAGCATAGCCCAGAGTCCAACCGGTAATGACGAGATAATAACTGGTAATAGCAATTGTAATGGTCACAACCAGCCAGCCGTAATAGCTTCCCAGACGATTCACCTGTCTGAAAGTTGCAACGGTATTGCCATGGGTAAGACGTCCGGCTGCCACTTCGAGCATCATGATTGGTAACACGACGATAAATAACGCCAGCAAATAAGCGATGACAAATACGCCACCACCATTTTCGCCCACGATATAAGGAAACCGCCATAGATTACCAAGCCCAACAGCTGCTGCTGCCATCGATGCTATAAAGGCCGGTTCAGAGCTCCATTGTTTTCTCGATTGAATGATAAAACTTTGGTCTGGCATAAAAATCTTCCGTTTCAAACATCCGAGTTGAACGGTTTAAAGTTAGTTGAACAAAAAAGAATTACTGCGGAATGACGCGATAGTAACCGCTTTTCCCACGTATTAATAATGCCGGGGTTCTGGCGGGTAACATTTCTTCAGCACTTTCGACTGCCTGAACAATAGCAACTTTGTTGCCCGCGGGTTTATCCAGAATGTATTCAACACCCAGCTGGGACTTAATCTTTTCATCAAAGAACTGGCCAGCCAATGCCCCGCCCACCAGCGCCACAATAGTAATGGCTACGCCTGCAGGATTATCCGCCTGGGTAATTCCGTAAGCAGAAGCTCCGGCAACTGTTGCACCAACCGCAGCGCCCCAACCTGGACGTTTATCACCGAGCCCTTCAATCCTGACCATACGAGATGAAATGATCCAGACATCTTCAACCGCCATGATCTCACCAATTTCATCTCGATAGTAATTACTCTGTGTACGTGATGCACAGGCAGTGATAACCGGTAATACCATTAATGTAATCAAGAGCCATCTGGTTAAATCTCGAGACATATTTCATCCTGATTATTGTTCAAACGCATTTGAATAGATTGTTACCCATAAAGAATAAGATAGTCATCATGATTGTACTTATTTTTACGAAGAGCATTATTCGCCATATTATTTAATGCATATCATGCCTTTTTTGCATAAGTCACGTCTTTATCATGGGTAAAGTTTTCTTCGTGATGTCGCAAAATTAGCTCTGGGAGAAATTTCGGCTATTGCTATGTATTGGCAATCAAATATTCAATAATGGCATGGTTGGTGGGGAAAGTAGCTTTGCTCAGTTATGTTGAAGTATGAATGGGGGTATTAACCAGGATATTAGCTGTTTGCCTACCAAAGGCTATTTGGTTAAACGTTATTGTCGTGAAACTCTCTCCACTCAGGCTGCAATTGATACGCCTGACACCAGTTCATAATATGTTGAGCTGGCATAGGTCGGGCAATCTGGTAACCCTGTGCATGATCACAGCCCATCGATAACAGCATCAAACCATGCTCGACAGTTTCGACGCCTTCGGCAATCACTTGTCTGTTAAAGGCTTTGGCCAGGCTAATCACACCATCTACGATATTGTAATCGCTGGCATCCTCTAACATATCCCGCACAAAGCTCTGGTCAATTTTTACTGAGTTAGCCGCCAAATGCCGCAGATGGGTTAGCGAGGAATAGCCGGTGCCAAA
>NZ_DFTU01000011.1:47707-62494 GCF_002379485.1 Methylophaga sp. UBA4204
TAGCCGGTGCCAAAATCATCAAGTGCAATCAGAACCCCTACCCGCTCACGGCAATCATCAATAATACGACTAAGTGTGGTCACATCACCCAATGCACTGCTCTCAAGAATTTCTAACTGTAATGACGCTGGCCGTATATCGTGGTAGCGATTTAAAATCTGCTGTAAAGACTGAATAAAGTTTTTGGCATGTAAATGATTTGCTGCAATATTGACACTCACTACGATATCCAAACCACCCTGCTGCCAGTACTGTAATTGCTGCAAAGCTGAATCAATAACCCACAGTCCCAGCTCAAACTCGAGCTCAGAGCCTTCCATATCCGTTAAAAAATCGCCTGGAAACAACAATCCACGCTGCGGGTGCTGCCAGCGAATCAAAGCCTCTACTGCAATTATTTCTCCAGTTCGCATATTTATTTCTGGTTGATAATGCAGAACAAATTCATCGTTTAACAACGCCTCACGTAACCGCTGTACAACATGATGCTTTTGAATAACCTGCTGGTTTAGTTCCGGGTTGAATAATCTGGACTTATTGCGCCCAGTCATCTTTGCTTGATACATCGCCTGGTCGGCATGACGCAGCAAGGTATCCAAATCCACATTATCCATTGGATACAGGGCGACGCCACTGGAGGCACTGATGGTAATGCGCCTGTTATCTATCCAATAAGGTTCTGCAAGAGTCTGATGCAATCTGATGAGTAGCTGCTCACATTGCTCATAGGAATTGATATCACGAAATAAAATAGCAAATTCGTCACCACCAAAGCGGGAAATAGTATCTTCCTCCCTGACGCTGGCACGTAGCCGATCAGCCACTTCAATCAGTAATAAATCGCCCACATTGTGGCCATAGGTATCATTGACCGGTTTGAAATCATCCAAATCCAGAAAACAGATCCCTAACCAAGTACCTAAACGCTGACTGTGAGCCACAGCCTGACTGAATCTGTCAGCAAATAATACCCGGTTTGGCAAGTGAGTCAGCACATCGTAATGTGCCATTAGCTCGAGCTTTTCCTGCTGCGTTTTTGATTGGGTAATATCGGAAAACAAGCCTGCGTAATATTGCTTGAAGCCTTGAGGATTGGTCATCGCCGTGATGGTCAGTTGCAATGCATACAAATGTCCATCTTTATGCCGATTCCAGATTTCACCTTGCCAATGTCCGTGATTTTCCAGCTTTCGCCACATTTCCTCAAAGAAAACATCATCATGTTTGCCTGATTTCATTATGGCGGGTGTATTTTGCAACGCATCCTGAGCGGTGAAGCCGGTAATTTCAGTAAAAGCCGGGTTAACTTCCAAAATTCGCCCCTGGATATCGGTTACTACAATTCCCTCATGTGCCTGACTGAAAATCTGCTCTGAAAAGTGAATTTTCTGTTCTGCCAGCTTACGACTGGTTAAGTCATAAACCACCAGTAATAACTCTCTGTTCACAGCCGCATCCAGCGGTGAAACTGAAAGCATCACATCGCGCGGCGTACCATCTTTACAGTGAACTTTGATCTCAACAGAGTGCTCGGGTAACGCCTTGGCATCAATGGTCGAATCACACCAGGCATTTATTTTTCTCAAATATTCCTGATTGATATCGGTTTTATTCCACCAGATAGCAAGACTAGGCAGATCGGCAGTGCTGTAGCCATAGAGTTCGGTAAAAGCAGGGTTAATAAAACTTACTTTCCGATCCCTTGCCACCATAATATAGGGGATGGGAGATGAGTCTATTACCTGACGAAACTTCAGATTGGCCAGAGAAGCTGTAAACATGAAGCGTACAAAAGCGGTCAATAAAGCAAAAATCCCCAATGCAACCACAAAAACCAGAATTCTGGATTGCCATACATCATTGTTAATGGTTTTCCAGCCCCCTTCAGGTTGTCCTGTCAGCAGCCAATAGCCGTCCGGTAAGGCCAGCGGCATGGTTAAGACCGGGTCTTTAAACAGGGAAGCGTCACCAAAAAATACTTCGCCAGCGGAACCAAGACCATCCTTCCCCCGAATGGCTATATCAATTGGTAACGTCTCATCCTTAAGGCCTGAGGCCTCAAAAAAGGCCTCAACGTCAATAACGGCTGAAATAATGCCCCAAAAATATTCATCTCCTTTCTCATCGTTAAGATAGACCGGAATACGAGTAATCAATCCGATCCCACCCTGTTTAAGCTCAAGAGGACCAGCCAGTACCAGTTTTCGATTTAATCTCGCACGTTCAGCCGCATCTTTTTGTGTGGGCTCCTGAAGGTAATTCAGACCAATAGCCTGTTCATTTCCTGCTATCGGGTACATATAACGAATAACCATTTCGGGGGCAGCAGCAATATTTCGCAGTTGCGTGTGTTCACCAATCAAATGCTGCATGGCAATTGCAAATTGCTGCTGGGTTAAGTCAGGATTTACGGCAAATAAGCCTGGCAGGCCACGTACGATCTGAATATGGTTCTGTAAATTTGTAACCAGATTGTTATGCAAAATACTCAGGTGCTGCTGAGTTTCCGCCAGCAAAGCATTTTTATGCCGATCCTGAATAACATAATCAAGATAAGTTGCGGCAACCAGAATCAGCAATGCGATTATGGCAATCATGCTGTTGAAAACCGGTTTAGTTGCGATAAAAGGACGCATTTGCGATCCGTGAAATAGCCAATACATACAATATATTACAGCTGGAACAATGTGATAAAAAAATGATTGCCGAACGATGTGTTACAGGTCACAACCTGTTCTAACCAACAGGATTACTATTAGGCCACTTATTGCTACGGCAAAATCTTGATTTATCATACAGTTACGGTAACAATGAAACCTCGAATAAATACTGTCCTAATTCCATCAGCCAATTATGAAGATCTGAATGAATTGGTGAACGGACAAATGACAAATCAAAAACGAACGCCGGGTACTTCGAATCGCATGGTAAAACGTAAAGCTATTCCTGCTTATATCGCTATCTTTGCTGATTTGATGACATTATTGTTATGTTTCTTTGTGTTACTTTTATCCATGTCAGAGCTGGATGTTGTCCGGTTAAAAATGGTTGCCCAATCCATGCACAACGCTTTTGGCGTTGAGCAGCCCGAAGAACCCGACCCCATCCCAAAAGGCACTTCAATCATAAGGCAAACCTTTTCTCCAAATCCTTCTGATATGACGGTCATTCAGGAGGTCCGACAGGATGCTGATCCTAATAACCCTATTCTTGAAACCTCTGATCTCAATTTATACATGCAAGCCAAGCAACAACGGCAACTGAGGGAAATCAAAGAAGCCTTAAAAGAACAAATTGATGAAGGACTGCTACAGGTTGAAACGAGAGAGGACCGGGTGGTCATCACCATTGATGAGCAAGCCTCCTTTCCTTCCGGTCTGGCCTCGATAAAACCGGCCTTTGTTCCTGTTCTGAAGACTATTGCAGATGCCCTGGCAAATATTGAGGATCCACTGGTCGTTTCAGGGCATACTGATGATCGTCCATTGAGTACATCACAATATCGTTCCAACTGGGAGTTATCCGGTTCACGTGCCACTTCCGTGGTGCATGAACTGCTTCGCTATCCAGAATATCAAGCCGAACGTTTTCGTGTTGAGGGCTATGCAGATACACGTCCAATCACAGAAAATGACACTGAATCAGGTCGAGCACGCAACCGAAGGGTAGAAATAGCTGTCCTCACTCAGTAAGGGCTGTGATGCCTTGATTATTTATGGTACAACCAAGCAACGACGCAATGTTTGCTCCGCCATCCCAGAGGACCTAGGAACACTCCATGAAAACATCTGATCTACTGGTTAAAGCGTTAGAAAACGAAGGGGTCGAATATATTTTTGGTATCCCTGGCGAAGAAAATCTCGATTTCCTTGATTCACTACAACATTCCTCCATCAAACTGATTATTACCCGCCATGAGCAAGGCGCAGGATTTATGGCGGCTAATTATGGACGTTTAACCGGCAAACCCGGTGTATGTCTGTCAACTCTGGGGCCTGGCGCGACCAATCTCATCACCCCCGCTGCTTATGCCCAATTGGGTGGCATGCCGATGTTGATCATTACTGGCCAAAAACCGATAAAGGCCAGTAAACAGGCACTCTTTCAAATTGTCGATATCGTTAACATGATGCGGCCTATCACCAAGTTCACCAAGCAGGTGGTGCATGGTAATACGATTGGTGCTGTGGTTCGGGAGGCCTGCCGTCTGGCGGTTCAGGAACGTCCCGGCGCCGTGCATATCGAATTACCGGAAGATATTGCTGCTGAAGAAGTTCAGGACAGAATTTATGTAGTCGAAAATATCCGCCGTCCGGATGCTGATAACACGGCAATAAAAGATGCGCTGGAAATGATTCGCAAGGCCAATATGCCACTGTTATTGATTGGTGCCGGGGCAAACCGGAAACGTGCCAGCAAAGCGTTAACCCGTTTTGTCGAAAAAACCGGGATTCCGTTTTTTAATACGCAGCTCGGTAAAGGCGTTATTGATGAGCGTCATGATAGTTATCTCGGTACAGCGGCATTATCCGAATCCGATTATCTGCACTGCGCCATCGAACGGGCAGATTTAATCATCAATGTCGGCCACGATGTTGTAGAAAAGCCTCCTTTCTTTATGAAAGATGGTGGGGCACCAGTTATTCATATCAATTTCCAGCCGGCTGAAGTCGATCCGGTGTATTTTCCACAACTGGATGTCATCGGCGATCTTGCCACGTCAATTAATCGCTTATCAGATGCCCTGTCACCACAGTCAAACTGGGATTTTTCCTATTTCTATCGTGTTAAACAGGAAGTTCAGCAACGCCTGGGGCTTTACAGTGATGATGATCGTTTTCCAATTTTACCGCAAAGCGCAGTCACCACCATTCGTGCAGCGCTGGGTGAAAAAGATATCCTGGCGCTGGACAATGGGCTTTACAAGATCTGGTTTGCCCGGAATTATCAATGTTATGAAAACAACACACTGCTACTGGATAACGCGCTGGCAACAATGGGGGCCGGCTTACCGACAGCAATGTTGGCCAAACTGATAAACCCCGATCGTAAAGTAGTTGCGGTCTGTGGTGATGGCGGGTTTATGATGAATTCGCAGGAAATGGAAACCGCGGTTCGACTGAAACTGGATCTGGTGGTGATTATTCTTAATGATAACGCCTACGGCATGATCAAATGGAAACAGCAGGGAATGGGATTTAAAGACTTCGGTCTGAATTTCGATAACCCTGACTTTGTGAAATATGCTGACAGCTATGGTGCCATCGGACATCGACCATCCAGCTATATTGAGTTCGATAAAATGCTGCGCGAATCACTCAATAGCCCCGGCGTACATTTGATTGATGTTGCCATTGATTATTCTCTCAACCACTCAATACTTAATGAAGGGTTGAAACAAAAAATCTGCATTCTATAAGGAAGCTTTATGTCTAGCGCACCTCACTTCGCCCTGAACCTACCCGGCGTAGCAGCCAAACAACGGGCACAGATTGATGTGACCAATCCATATAATGATCAGCTGATCGCTACCGCTGATGTGGCAGATAGCAACGCCGTCGAAACCGCCCTGCAAACTGCACATAGTTTATTTACCGATAGAAGCAAATGGCTTTCTGTTCCACAGCGTTTGGCGATTTTGGAAAAATCGCTTGAATTAATGCAGCAGCAATCTGATGAGCTGGCCAAAGGCGCTGCTGAAGAGGGCGGCAAGCCGTTAATTGATTCCAAAGTCGAAATGGTGCGTTGTATTGATAGTATTCGGCATTGTATGGACACCTTGCGTCATCAAACGTCGCATCCGGTTCCGATGGGTGTTAATCCTGCTTCACAGCATCGCTTAACCATGCTGCACAAAGAGCCAATTGGTGTGGTGGTTGCCATCAGTGCCTTTAATCACCCGTTAAATCTGATTGCTCATCAGGTGGGACCGGCAATTGCTGCGGGATGTCCGGTAATTGTCAAACCGGCTGAAAACACTCCGTTATCCTGTTTCCGTCTAGTCAAAATCTTCCATCAGGCTGGTTTACCCGCTGAATGGTGCCAGGCTTTACTGACCGAAAATCATCAGGTTGCTGAGCAACTCGCCACCGATCACCGGGTCGCTTTTTTAACGTTTATCGGCAGTGCCAAAGTAGGCTGGTATTTACGTTCCAAACTGGCGGCTGGAACCCGCTGTGCATTGGAACATGGTGGCGTAGCACCGGTAATCGTCGATGAAAAAGCCGATATTGATGCAGCCATTCCTGGTTTGGCCAAAGGCAGCTTTTACCATGCCGGTCAGGTGTGTGTGTCAGTTCAGCGTATTTTTGCTCATCATTCGATTGCACGTGAGCTGGCTGACAAACTGGCAGTGGCAGGCAATAAAATGCAGATTGGCGACCCATTATCTGATCAAACGGAAATCGGTCCTTTAATTCGTAACAGTGAAGTGACCAGGGTAAATGACTGGGTACAGGAAGCAGTAAGCCAGGGCGCAAAATTATTATCCGGCGGTGAAGCTATGGCAAATAACTGTTATGCCACGACTGTATTATTTGATCCGCCAGCAGATGCCAAAGTCTCCAAAAGCGAAATTTTCGGGCCGGTGGTCTGTGTCTATCCTTATCAGAATGTGGATCAAGCGATTGCTGAGGCCAATAGTCTGGATTTTGCCTTTCAGGCGTCTGTTTATAGCCAGAATATTGATAATGCCATGTATGTTGCAGAAAGACTGGATGCTTCTGCTGTGATGATTAATGAACATACTGCATTTCGGGTTGACTGGATGCCATTTGCCGGCCTGAAACATTCAGGGCATGGCACCGGTGGCATTGCCTACAGCATGGAAGATATGCAGATAGACAAAATGATAGTGCTCACCTCTAAAAGTATCCCTTAGGTGTGAATCCCATATTGCAGACAAAAAGAGACCGCCCGAGGGCGGTCTTAAAATTTGAGAGAGAAAAAAGTACTTGCTACTGCGTCATTGCCCGTAACATCCAGGCAGTTTTTTCATGAATTCGCATACGGTCAGATGCTAATGCCGACGAAGATTCGTCATCTGCTGCTTCTGCCAATTTCAATACTTCACGGCAGGTTTTCACCACTAATTCGTGGTTATGCGTCAGAATTTCGGTCATTTCCATCGCATCTGGTACACCGTCTTTTTCCTTGATGGAGCTTAATTCAGCAAACGCTTTATAAGTACCTGGAGCTGAGACACCCAGTGTTCTGATTCGTTCCGCAATATCATCGACGGCTGTAGCCAACTCGACGTAGTGTTCTTCAAACATCAAGTGCAGGTCACGAAAGCGTGGACCCGTGACATTCCAATGGAAATTATGGGTTTGCAAATACAGGGTGTAAGTGTCTGCCAATAATTTTTTCAAACCTTCGGCGACCTTTTCTCTGTCTTTCTTATTAATACCAATATCAATCGAACTCATAAATTTACCTCCTGATAAAATTCGAAGTCTGCCGTGATATCACGGCGACCATGATCCATATTTGTTTAGTTCACATCGTTCAGCGAAATACCAATCGCATCCGCCACACCTTTACCGTAGGCAGGATCTGCTTTCAGACAATTGCGAATATGACGTTTCTTAACTTCGTCATCAGCACCATCAATTGCCCGAGCAGTATTTTCAAACAGCACTTGCTGTTTCTCTGGCGTCATCAAACGGAACAAGTTACCGGGTTGTGAATAGTAGTCATCATCATCTTCCCTAAAGTTCCAATGATCTGCAGCACCATTGATGGCTAATGGTGGTTCACTGAAATCAGGTTGTTCCTGCCATTCTCCATAGCTATTAGGTTCATAGCCTTTAGTACTTCCGTAATTGCCATCAACTCGCATTGCCCCATCGCGATGATAACTGTGATAAGGACATCTAGGCGTATTCACCGGTATCTGATGATGATTAACCCCTAACCTATATCTATGGGCGTCACCATAAGAAAACAACCGTCCATGCAACATTTTATCTGGCGAAAAGCTAATTCCAGGCACAACGTTAGCCGGTGTAAACGCTGATTGCTCTACGTCTGCATGGTAGTTTTCTGGATTACGATTAAGCTCCATTACACCAACATCGATCAGCGGATAATCTTTATGGGGCCAGACTTTCGTTAGATCAAACGGATGAACGTGATAGGTATCCGCATCTTTTTCAGGCATGACCTGCACTTTCAATTCCCAGCGAGGATAATCAGCGCGATCAATTGCTTCAAATAAATCCTTTTGATGACTTTCACGATCTTCGCCGACGACTCTGGCCGCCTCTTCATCGGTCAGGTTTTCAATACCCTGCATGCATTTGAAATGAAATTTCACCCAAAAGCGCTCGTTATTGGCATTGATAAAGCTATAGGTATGACTGCCAAAGCCATGCATATGCCGGTAACTTTTCGGCAGACCGCGATCACTCATCACAATCGTGACCTGATGTAACGCTTCTGGTAATAAAGTCCAGAAATCCCAGTTGTTCTGCGCGCTACGCATATTGGTCTTGGGATCCCGTTTCACGGCATGATTCAAATCCGGAAACTTCAACGGATCACGCAAGAAAAACACCGGTGTGTTATTACCGACCATGTCCCAGTTACCTTCTTCGGTATAGAACTTAACGGCAAAGCCACGAATATCACGCTCTGCGTCTGCCGCCCCTCTTTCACCGGCAACAGTGGAGAAACGGGCAAATAATTCCGTTTGTTTTCCCACTTCAGCAAAAATTTTAGCACGAGTGTATTGGGTTATATCGTTGGTCACTGTAAACGTGCCAAAAGCACCCGAACCTTTAGCGTGCATCCGTCGTTCTGGAATCACCTCACGATCAAAGTGAGCCATTTTTTCCAGAAACCAGACATCCTGCATCAATAACGGGCCACGAGGGCCAGCTGTCATGCTGTTCTGGTTATCTACAACCGGTGCACCACCAATTGTGGTAAGTTTTTGTTTATCTGCCATGTTCGCCTCCTTGAGGGCATTAAATAAAACTCATCTTTGTGAGTTTTTAATGACTATAGGCGAAACAGATGAATCGGTAAAACAACTAATATCAATAACATTAATCGCTTTTATCAATAAACAAAATTTTTCGATATCACTTATCTTAAAGATCGGTACTCGCCTTCACGGCCCTGTTTACTTAATACGAGCTGCCACAGCTGGCCTTGTTTGGAGCGAAAGAAACCGGCACAGCTATGCAAATAATACTTCCACATACGGTAAAACCTTTCATCATAATGGGTGGATAAATCGGGCCAGGCTTTATCGAAGTTTTCCCACCACGCCATCAGTGTTTTGTCATAATCAGTGCCGAAGTTGTGCCAGTCCTCAATGACAAAACGGCTATTAAGGACTGATGCCAGTTCTGCTGCTGAAGGTAATTTGCCATTGCGAAAGATGTATTTATCAATCCATGGATCCACTTTAAGTGACGTAGCGTGAATGCCGATGGTGTGCAGTAGGAACAGTCCTTCGGGTTTGAGCAGTTTCATTGCACTGTCAAAATAGATCGGATAATTCTTGGGCCCAACATGTTCGAACATACCGATAGACACAATTTTGTCGAATTGCCCTTCTAAATCCCGATAATCCATCAATTCAATCGTCACTGGTAAACCGGCACAACGCTCCTGGGCGAGGGTTTGTTGCTCTTTTGAGATCGTAATGCCATGAACTTCTACGCCATAATTCTCTGCAGCATATTGAGCAAAACTGCCCCAGCCACAGCCAATTTCAAGCACCCGTTCACCGGGTTGAAGCATAAGTTTTCTGCAAATCAAATCCAACTTATGCGTTTGGGCCTGGGCCAGATTATCCGCCTCTGCCCAGTACCCACAGGAATAGCTCATTGTGGGGTCGAGCATCGCCTGAAAAATATCATTACCGGTGTCGTAATGTTTTTTGCCTACTTCATAAGCCCGTTTGCTGGTTTGGCGATTGAACAGGTTCTGGCGAAAGATTTCAAAATACAGTCTGAATTTGGCGACACTGCCCAGATGTTTTTCGATATCAACTTTAAGTAAGCGGTGAAACAGCTCATCCAGTTCATGGCTCTCCCACATGTTATCCATATAGCTTTCGCCAAACCCGAGAGAACCCTGCGTTAAAATCCGCCGATAAACTCTTGAATCAAACACCTGAATGTCCCAAGGCTGATCGCCATTGAAACTGACACCGGCGAGATCAGCTGCCTCTTTTAAAATAGCAGGTGGGGAAACCGTTTGCGTTTGACTTTGTCGTTCCTCACTCAACTTTACGTGAGGCACTTTTGAAGTGGATTCAGTCATAGACGGTATTTCTCCTCTATTCTTTCGGGTTTATAGCCCTACCATAGCTGAAAAATAAAATGATTTGTATAAGGTAATTACTGATTTTTCAGCTTGGTTGTTTGCTCTGATAATTAAGTTAAAAGTTTTAATGAATTACAGAAACCATTCACCTCTGTTCATTTAAAGTCCACAATGAAAGTGCCGATAATAATAAAAGTACAAAAACGGCAGTTCGCATTAAGTGTTGAACAAAAATAAAAAAATCGGGCCACAGAGGGCAAGATCATGAAAAAAAACCTACCTATAACCAATAACGAGGTGGCCTTTCCTGAAGGTGAAGAAATAATATCAACCACCAGCTTAAAAGGGATTATTACCAGTTTTAACGACACCTTTCAGAAAATCAGCGGTTTTGAATCCGATGAATTATTAAATAAAAATCATAATGTTATTCGACATCCAGAAATGCCTCCGGCAGCGTTTGATGATTTATGGAAAGCAATGAAATCCAATCATCACTGGATGGGTATTATCAAAAATCGTACTAAGAATGGCGATCATTACTGGGTGGATGGCTATGTAAGCCCAATGATCGATAATGGAGAAGTTACTGGATATGAATCGGTTCGCACCAAACCGAGTCGAGAACGTGTTGCCAGAGCTGAAAGAGTTTACCAACGAGTCAATAATGGCGGTTCAGCTCGGGATGGCAGCTTCCTGGCAAGGATGGACCTGAAAACACGTTTTATGCTCGCGCATACCCTGGCCTTGTTGAGCGCTATTGTTGTAGCAGGTTTATTATTGAGCACCACCCCTGTTTATGCCATGACCGCCGCTTTAATCATTGCCTTATCGGTATTTTTTATATTGTCCATCTGGGCTTTTTCACCTTTAAAACAAGCTGCAGAAAAAGCGCGACAGGAAATTGATAATCCACTGATGGCATTGATCTATACCGGTCGTTCAGATGAGATTGGCCAAATCCAGTTGCCAACCGAATTCTTACGTGGCCGGCTTGGAACGACTTTGGGCCGGATCCGGGATTCTGCATCCAGTATCGAACATGAAGCGGATGAAAGCGCCCGTTCAGTGACTGATATTCAAACAGCTATTCGCCAGCAATCCATGCGTATGGAAGAAGTCGCCACTGCAATGACTGAAATGACAGCCAGTATTCAGGAAGTAGCTAATAATGCCGCCTATGCTGCCACCAAGGCTCGCGAAACAGATGAACTCTCGAAAAATGGCGTAAGCAGTGCCTCTAAGGCGGTGAACTCGTTAAGCGATCTGAGCACTGCCATTGGGAATATTTCTTCCGTGGTTGCTCAGCTGGATAAAGACACTCGTAATATCGGTCAGATCATTGAGGTCATTACCAGCATTGCTGATCAAACCAATTTGCTGGCATTGAATGCCGCCATCGAAGCAGCACGTGCAGGAGAACATGGGCGTGGTTTTGCTGTCGTTGCTGAAGAGGTCCGCTCACTGGCCAGCAAAACGCAGCTTTCTACCCAGCAAATTCAGGATTTAATCGGCAAGCTTAATGGCGCGGTCAAACAAGCTGTTGTGGTAATGGAACAAAGCCAGCAAACCAGTGAAACCAGTGAGCTGCATGTTAAATCCTCGATTCAGGCGCTGGAAACTATCGCTAATGAAGTCAGCAATATCAATGAATTGAATACGCAAATAGCCACTGCTGTTGAAGAACAAAGCAGTGTCAGTGAGGATATAAACCGAAATATTGTGCAGGTGAATGAAAGTGCAGCTCAG
This sequence comes from Methylophaga sp. UBA4204, assembly GCF_002379485.1. Lineage (NCBI taxonomy): Bacteria > Pseudomonadati > Pseudomonadota > Gammaproteobacteria > Thiotrichales > Piscirickettsiaceae > Methylophaga > Methylophaga sp. UBA4204. Next base: position 59,738 of record NZ_DFTU01000011.1, read on the forward strand.
GTAACACACGGTGCTGAAATAGCAGATAACGCTGCCAATGGTCTTTCAACTCAATCACATCATATGAGCGATATGATTAAACGATTCCAACAGGGGTAAGTTAATTTCTGCAGAAACAGTTAAGCTTAAATTAAGGCTGATTCGATACCATCCAAGTTAACCACAAGGGCTTTTTTGGGAAAATTATGCAACGTTCAATTTCATCGGCATTTCATTTAATAGGCTTGGCGCTTGTTTCAGGGCTGCTCCCCAGCCCTGTGCTGGCTGATGATGTCAGTCATTCTGAAGCACGAATGCTGCGTGAGTCCGGAAAGATTCTGCCATTAGAAAGCATTCTTGAAACCGCCAATAACTATCGTAAAGGCGAAGTTATTGATACAGAGCTTGAGCGGGATGACAGTTTGCTGGTCTACGAAATTGAAATACTGGATGATCAGGGACGGGTTTGGGAACTTGAATTTGACGCAACAAATGGCGACTTGCTCGAACTCGAACTGGACGATTAAACATGCGGATATTGCTGGTTGAAGATGATGTGCTGATGGGGCCAACGCTACAGAATGCATTATCACAAGCAGGTTATGCCGTTGATTTGTCTGTCGATGGCATTGATGCTGAAGCCCTGGGCGATATTGAGCCCTATGATCTGATTGTTCTGGATCTGGGTTTACCGAAACGTTCCGGGATGGAAGTTTTGCAAAACTGGCGTCATCGCAACAATCATGTGCCCGTGGTTATCCTGACAGCAAGAGGCAGCTGGGAAGAAAAGGTGCAGGGCTTTAAAGCCGGCGCTGATGATTACGTTGCTAAGCCGTTTCAAACAGAAGAACTATTGGCTCGAATCAGTGCGGTGCTGAAACGTAGTTCAGGTACCAGTGGAGGACCATTACAGGTCGCCGGATTACTGCTTGATGAAGATGCCCAGTCCGTTAAATTAAAAGATGGCCGTTTTTTTAACTTAACTGGGACGGAATTCCGACTGTTACGCTATTTTATGTTGCATCCAGGCCAGGTTATTTCGAAAAGCCGACTGACGGAACATGTCTATGAATATGACAGTGATAGAGACAGCAATGTTATTGAAGTGTATGTCAACCGACTACGCCAGAAGGTAGGCACAGATTTGATTCAAACCCGTCGTGGGCAAGGCTATATTTTCGGATCGGCATGAGCTCACTAAAACGCCGACTGTCGATTGGTCTGACGTTTACTCTCAGCCTGTTAATTTTGCTGCAATGGGCACTTATAACGCTGGTCATTGAACGTGTTACCGAAACACAACTCCTGGAACGGTTGGAAAGCGAGACTGAAGGGCTGCTGGCTAGCGTCGAAATTAATCCTGACGGTTCCTTCGACCTAAGCTCGCTTCGTCTCAGCAGTTTGTATCAACGACCTTTTTCTGGTCATTACTATGTAGTGTGTACTGAAAAAATCTGTAAACAGTCGCGATCTTTATGGGATGAATCATTAACCATCGAACAACTTGCCAGTGGACAGAAACGCCAAACATTAATCGATGGACCGAATGAGGAAAGACTGTTCAGCCTGCAACGTGGCTATTTCAAGCAAGGACAAAGCCTGACCATTATGGTGGGGCAAAATATCAGTGAACTGAATGAAGATATATCGCATTTTCAGATGCTGTATTCACTGGTATCAGGTATTGGTCTGATTGTTCTGCTGATAATTCAGTGGTTGATCGTTGGCAAAGCATTACAACCTTTACAACGCCTCCAGCAACAACTCTCAAGATTACGCAGAGGTGAAACGGAAAAAATTGAAACTCAGGGGCCTGAAGAGATTCAGCCCATGATACAAGAGCTTAACCGTTTATTGGTGACCATGACTCGCAAAACCCAACGCTCACGTGCTGCATTAGGTAATCTGGCACATGCTCTAAAAACACGTCTTACGCTATTGAATCAAACCGCTGAAAGTAGCGAACTGAAAACGCTTCCGAATATGCAAAAAGCATTACATCAGGTCAGCCGGGATATGGGACAAACCATCGAAAGAGAATTAAAACGTGCCCGTTTACTAGGTTCGCCGATGCCGGGTCAAAAAGTCGATCTGGAACATGAGATTGCTGAGCTGAGCCGGACCTTACAGTTACTTTATCGAGATAAATCACCCGTTATCGACTGGGAAATTGAACCTGATTTACAGTTTTTTGGTGATCGGGAAGATTTGCTAGAGATGCTGGGTAATCTGCTGGAAAATGCCTGTAAATGGTGTCGTAAACGCGTCAATATTACTGTTTATCAAAACCATTATTGTTATTTTGTGGTTGAAGATGATGGTCAGGGCTGTGATGAAAGTAAATTGTCACAACTACCACAACGAGGCTTCAGAGCTGATGAGTCGGTACCTGGGAGTGGGCTTGGGCTGGCCATTGTGTCTGACATAGTAGAAAGTTATAGCGGCGAAATGTTGTTCAGTCGTTCTGCGATGGGCGGATTGAAAGTGGAAGTCCGACTGCCATTAATTGTATAAGGAACCCGCCTCGGCGGATTCCCTAGGACTTGTTGATCTTTCATCTCCGCCTCTGTTGTGAGCTGAAAAAGCGTCAATCAAGGCACGAGGAGCGCTTTTTAGTTGTTCTAAATAAGTGACGAGCAACGAAGAGTGGCGTTTTTTCAGTCACAACCCAAAGGGCTGGGGCTATTTTTCCGCCCTACGGCGTTGGAAATGACTTATGTAGAACAACTACATCGCATCATTTCCGTCTTGTAGGACGAAAAAATAGCCGCCAGCAGT
>NZ_DFTU01000068.1:0-1263 GCF_002379485.1 Methylophaga sp. UBA4204
TGGCTTTTAAATCACCATGATAAATATGATGCAGACGTAATTGCTCAAATAAATCGCTGATTTGCTGCAGCATCTGCGGTTGCTGAATTTCCGAGTCAGAAAGGTCCGCTAACGAACGTCCGGCAATATGCTCACAGATAAAATAGGCTTTATGCCGCAGCCCGAAAAACCGCTGTTCAACAAAGCCCAGAGGTTGTGGTGTAGCAATACCCAGAAATTCCAGCAGATTGGCATTGTACCAGGACACATTGGCGCGACTTTTCCGCAGACAACGTCGTAAAAAATGCCAAGGCGTTTTCATGTTATAGCGTTTAATCACCACTTGCTGTCCCGCCAGCTCTCTTTTGACAACGGTAGCAGAGTTGCCTTTTTTCAGAGAAATCCCATCCTGCATGGCTTGATTTAATACCGTTAGCGGCTGCTCTGCTAAAGCGGAAGATAAATTGCCACGCCATGCCGCCTCGAGCATCAGTGATTTTTGATAACGGGTCATGGTGCAGGATCTAAACTGCTTTTTCAGATAATGTGCTTGTCGATAGTCGCGAGCTTTTTTGATCTTACCGAGTAATTGTTGCTCAACAATAGGATCCAGCACCATATTTCGCGCAGCGAAATAAGCGGGCAAGCCATTCAACAACCACTCCTGCTGTTCCAGAGGAAACTGTGCCATCAACCGTGCCAGATTATTCAGGCAGGTCGCCATTTTTAGCGGTTTTTTCGGACAAACCACTGAAGCTAAATCCAATAGATACAAAGTGTTATTGGAAAACACAAAATTATCCAGATGCGGATCCTGCTGATAGCACTGGTTTTGATGGCAACGGCCAAACAAATCAAATAAGGCCGTTAGCGGAAACGCTTCTTCTGACAAAGCATTCAATGTCACCGCTTTGGGCAAAAAGGCATAGACGATAAAACTAACGCCCTGCTGATCATCGGCATGCTGCAAAATCAGCGCGACGGCGATATCGGCTTGGCTGCAATGTTGATGCGCTGTCAGTTCGTGTTGATATTCCTGCTGACCTTTACCTTGGGCAGCAAACAACTTGAGCACAAATTCGCCACTATCGTTGCTGGCATGTAAAACAATTCGCCGCCCGGCCAGAAAACGTAATACCGACAGAATTTGATATTTTGTGCCGCCCAGTTCTAACTCAATTGGAAAAGCGGCAGGTAATTCTTTTAATAAACTTTGAGCAGTCAACATGACCATTATTCCGCCAGCAACTTCTGCGCGCGACGTTCAACTTCACGCCATAAATC
>NZ_DFTU01000068.1:1458-4465 GCF_002379485.1 Methylophaga sp. UBA4204
TGTCTAATAGTCGCACGGTGCAAATCAATCAGATAAACCGGCGTATTGTCATCAAAGGTATTGTGCTCGGCAAATCGTTCATCCAGCAGAAAGTGACACAGATAAAAATCACGATGATTCATGCCGTTTTTATGCATGGTGCCCGCCATATTGGCCAGCTTGCGAATCAAAGCCTGCTTGGTGGCAAAGCTTGGTGGACGCTGTTGCCACTGCTCACCAACGTATTCCAGGCTCATGGTATTGATTAAATCATCGGAGATCACAAACGAACGTAATGTCGCCGGATTAATTCCCTTTTCGCCATAACCCGCCAGCGTCATGGTTTCGATGCCGTACTTTTCCAGAAAATGAATCGCCTGCCATTCATTACGCGCACTGATGATCGGCAAACGCAGCTGCAACAAATTTTTGATGATTTCTGCCCAGCCGACACCTTGATGATATTTTAGAAAATACGAGCGGCCATTCAGCTCAAAGCGCAAGGTCCGGCGACCTTCCTTATCACGAAAGATATCACCTTCGATATTGGCTACAACATCAAACACCGGTTTATCGGCCCATGCCTGTGCCAAATCTTGTCGCAAATAACAGGAATTCTTTTTCATTAAGGCCATCTAAAGGCTATGCCAAGCAGTGAGTTGTGCGAACGCGCACAGCGTTTTGTTACACTGTTTGCAGGAAACCATAAATACTACCACCAGAGCCGAAATGAGGTAAGCCGTGTCATTTAAATCCACCTTGCAACGCCACCAAAAGATGATTGAAAGCTTGTTTGAAATGGAGCCTCAATTAAATGATTTACTGGATCTTATCAGCGACTGCGTGCTGAATGACAATAAAGTATTGTTCTTCGGTAATGGGGGCAGCGCTTCTGATGCCCAGCATCTGGCCGCGGAGTTTGTGATTCGTTATAAAGAAGATCGCAGACCGCTGGCCGCGATTGCGCTGACCACCGACACATCGATTCTGACAGCACACAGCAATGACTACAGTTTTGAAACCGTATTTGATCGGCAAATTCAGGCGCTGGCCCGACCCGGCGATGTGGCGATTGGTTTATCGACTTCCGGTAACAGTGCCAATGTGATTAACGGCATTAATACTGCCAAAAAAGCCGGTTGTGCAACCATTGCCTTTACTGGCCAAAGTGGCGGACAACTGAAAGCCATAGCTGATCATTGTGTCTGTGTCGCCGACACAGAAACAGCCCGGGTGCAGGAAGGCCATATCCTGATTGGCCATTGGTTATGTGAAGCACTGGACGAGAAACTCAGCAAAGCATGAGTCAAAAAATCATCACAGCAGACGTCGTTATAGTTGGCGCCGGCATTGCCGGATTATGGCTACATAACCGGCTGAGCCAGTTGGGTTATCACTGTCTGTTACTGGAAAACCAGAAAATCGGTCATGCCCAAACGCTGAGTGCTCAAGGCATTATCCATGGCGGTAGCAAATATGCGTTAAACGGCTTTTTATCCAACGCCGCACAAACCATCAGCGGTATGCCCGCCCGCTGGAAATCCTGTCTGCAAGGCAATGGCGAAATTGATTTATCCGACGTTAACGTGTTTACCGAACATCAATTGCTCTGGTCCACGCAAAGCCTGTCTTCCAAAATGGTGTCTTTTTTTGCCAGCAAGGCGTTGCAAAGCCGTATGCAGAATATCCCCAAATCCGAACGTAGCGGCTTGTTTGCCGATGCAGGTTTTAAAGGTGCGTTATACCAGTTGGATGAACCGGTACTGGATGTCGGCAGTTTGCTTAAAGCCTTAATCAAGCCTTATGCCGCAACGATTTTAAAGACACCAGACATAGAACCGGAGTGGATCAAGCAGGATGGCAATATCACTGCCATGCACTTTGGTGAAGAACTGGAAATTCAGGCCCAGCAGTTTGTACTGACTTCCGGTGAAGGCACGGGTGAACTGTTAAAAAGCCTGCAACTGACCCGACCCAAAATGCAGAAACGGCCGTTGCAAATGCTGCTCTGCAAAGCCAAAGATCCGGATGATCCTTTACCGCAAATTTATGCTCATGGTCTTGGCAGTGGCAGCAAACCGATCGCCACCATCAGCAGCCATCCGGATAAAACCGGCAATATCGTCTGGTACCTCGGCGGTAATATTGCGGAAGAAGGTGTCGGCAAAGATCCTGATAGTTTGATTGAGGAAGCACGCGCTTTACTTAAACAAATCCTGCCGTGGTTTACCCTGCCGGAACTGGAATGGACGACGCATAACGTCAATCGCGCCGAACCCAAACAAAGCGGTTTTGCACGTCCCGATAGCGCCTATGTCAGCAGCCATAACAATCTGCATATTGCCTGGCCGACCAAATTGGCGCTCTCCCCCGATCTAGCCGATAAAGTTATCGAAGCGCTGGCAAAACAAAATGTGCAAAAAACATCCCATCCAGAGCAGCATATTTTGCCGTTAGCACAACTGGCCGAACCACTCTGGGATCGGGCATTCATAAAATGAACAAGCTGCCTAAAAAAACCATTCCAGGTACAGGGCTGGTTGTTTCGGTACTGGGACTCGGCACCGTCAAACTGGGACGCGATAAAGGCGTTAAATACCCCGAAGCGTTTACCATTCCTGATGATCAAGCCGCCCTCGCCTTGCTGCAACAAGCCTGGGATCTGGGCATCAATCTGATTGATACCGCCCCAGCCTACGGCAGCAGTGAACAACGTCTTGGCGAGTTATTACCACAACTACCGCACGACTGGATTATCTGCTCTAAAGCCGGTGAATTGTTTAATAGCAACACCGGTGAATCGTCTTTTGATTTTTCAGCCGATGGCCTCAAACGCAGCGTTGAAAACAGTTTAAAACGCCTCAATCGTGATCAAATTGAGATTGTATTGATCCACTCTGATGGAAACGATGTGCCGGTCATTGAACATTACAAAGCATTGGAAACCTTAAATAAACTCAAGCAACAAGGCTTGATTTTGGCCGCCGGTATGTCCACCAAAACCGTTGAAGGCGGTCTGCTGACATTG
>NZ_DFTU01000068.1:4670-4832 GCF_002379485.1 Methylophaga sp. UBA4204
CTGCCAATACGACAAAAGACAGCGTCACTGCCAGCTTTGAAATGATCTTTGCTAATCCAGCGGTGGCCAGTGTGGTGGTTGGCACGATTAATCCAGTACATTTGGCAGACAATGTGGCTAAGGCTATTGTGGCTTTTGATAAGTAATTAACCACAGAGACAC
>NZ_DFTU01000068.1:4933-26915 GCF_002379485.1 Methylophaga sp. UBA4204
TAACCACAGAGACACAGAGGGCACGGAGGTTTTTGGGGATATAAATATTTATCCGCAGATTACGCTGATGGACGCAGATTTAGTATTTATCAATAGATGGATTATTTTTTGGCGACTTTTGCGAAGATCCATGACCTTTCATCGTTATGATTCACGATTAATTATTACAGTTATAGTTAGCCAACTATAGAAGTTCTATTTCAATTACTTATCAGGGATCGTTGCAATGTTGAATAATTACAAGTCGTTCAAGTTACCATTTATTATCAGGCTACAGAGCTCATTAAAAAGCTGTTTTAAGGCTGTCATATTGTTAAAAACAGCTATGCTAATGGGCACGTTGTTGTTGAGCGCATGTTCTACTACGCCCGTCACGCAACAAAGCGCTTCACCAGTCGACCCAGACAGAATTTATCACCCATCCTATCTTGGACCGGCAGAATCCGCTGGTGATGCAACAATTATTTTTCTCCGAGACAAGGGCTTCTCTGGTGCGGGATGCAGTCATGATATGTATGTTGATAACGTAAAGGTGTTTGCCATTCGTCATGGGGAAAAAATCACAATTCACGTGCCCGCAGGGCAACATTTTTTTCGATTAGAAACTGGGGGTGGCCTCTGTCCAAATATAGCTGCATCACAAGAAACCACCCTTACGCCTGGTGCACGCCAAGTCTACCGTATCCTATTACCATCAGATGGGAGTTTGCGGTTGACTCGAATTGAATGAGTGTAGCTTGGCAGAATCAAGTTTAAATACTGATCCCATACTTCCCATCCTAACGAGTAATCTAATTCTCGCCTTAGTCGATAGACACGTTAAAGTGTGTCATTTATTGAGACGTTCGGATAACTGGCAAGGAGTTTATGTACATTGAAGATAGTTTATTTGGATCAGTTGCATTGGATAGAAATAGCAAAATGTGTCAATGGTAAGCCTGCAAAGGACGGAACATCGGAAGCTCTTGAGCACATGAATATATTAAGTAACTCAGGGTGTGCCGTTTTTCCTCTATCGATCTCACACTATTACGAAACACTTAAGCACTCGGATCCAAATCGTAGGCAAAGATTAGCTTCTGTCATGAGGACACTATCACAAGGCTTTTCTGTAGCCGCGCTAAGAAATATCGTAAGACATGAAGTTCGTTCTGCCTTAGTATCAATATTAGATTTGAATAACAAAAAGGAAGAGTTTCAATATTTAGGAAAGGGCTTTGAACATGCACTTGGTAGATATTTCAATCTAAAATTAGTCTGGCCAAAACCTGAACATATTCCTGAATATATTAGAAATAAATTTGAAAACGACATCTTCAGCATTATCGAGGCTACATTTCTTAGTGGTGTTCTAAAATCTGGTGAAATTGAATACCTATTTACTAAGGTAGATCTTACTTCAGATAACAAATTTAAAGACCATCTTGAAGAATGGAAAGGCTGTGCTTCAACAATGACTGAAGCTGAGTTAAAACGGAGAATCTATTCAATCACATTTAAGGATATCCTTGAACCAATTAGTGAAGAGCTAGTGTATTTGGGTGTTCCTCTTGAAAAGTTTATGCTACTAGGCGAAGAAAGTTTCTGTAGATTTTTAAATATGATGCCAACAAGAAAAGTGGATATGCATCTGAGAGAACAGTGGGCAAGAAATGGTAGCTTGACCCCCAAGCAGTCTGATTTGAATGACTGGTGTTACATCGGCTCTGCTGTTTGCTATTCTGATTTTGTCATTACAGAAAATCAAATTACAGATCTGCTTTCAAGGTCACAAATCTATGCACCAAAAGTCACATCTAAGCTTTCAGATATTTTGAATTTTAATATTGCTTAAGCAAGGTAGTTTGGGTTGAGCTTGTGAAACCCAACATTTTGGCTTGAATATTCGATATTTGTTGGGTTTCATTGCATTCAACCAACCTACCAAATTGTCTGATAAACCACGGATAGATTCCTTTGAAACCTCTGTGCCCTCTGTGTCTCTGTGGTCTATTTATCTTAATAAATAATCTGCGTCCATCTGCGTAATCTGCGGATAAATTGCTTTGTTACTACTGTGGTTATCTATCCTGATGAATCTTATTCACTATCGCCGTGGTAGAGCAGTTTTCGGTTAAGCCCATCACTCTGACTTCGCCGCCGTAGCCTTCAACGATTTCCCAGCCAACCACGCCTTTTTTATCGTAGTCGCCGCCTTTAACCAGGATATCCGGTTGGATTTTTCTGAGCAGATCTTCCGGAGTATCGCCTTCGAAGACGGTAACCCAATCCACATCGGCCAGGCCCGCCAACACGATCTGACGGCGATCCGCAGTATTAATCGGACGACCTTTACCTTTAAGTTTGGTGACCGATTCATCGGAGTTAATGGCAACAATTAATCTATCGCCCTGGGCGCGCGCCTGATGCAGATAGCTGACATGACCGGCATGCAGAATATCGAAACAGCCGTTGGTAAAGACAATTTTCTCGCCACGTTTTTTGGCTTGATCAACCGCAATTTTTAATTGTTCAACGGTGACCGCACCAGCAAAGGAATGATCACTTTGATTTGTGCCCTGATGACGTTGATATTCGGCAAACAGTTCGGGTTCGCTGACAGTGGATGTGCCCAGTTTGCTGACCACAATACTGGCAGCGACATTGGCTAAGGTCACGGCTTGTTGCAAAGATTGTCCGGCGGCCAGTGCTGCTGCCAAGGTGGCAATCACGGTGTCCCCGGCTCCGGTGACATCGGCAACTTCTTTGGCAATCGCCGGTAGATGGAATTCGCTGTTGTCATTGGTGATCAACGACATGCCCTGTTCACTACGGGTGATCAATACCGCTTTAATATCAAAGTCGGCAATCAGCTTTTTGGCTTTCTCAATCAGGTCGGCTTCTGATTGAATTTCGCCCGTCACCGTTTCAAATTCGGTGAGATTGGGGGTGATTAAATCCGCACCACGATATTTACTGAAATCATTGCCTTTTGGATCGACCAGCACGGTCATAGCATTGGCTTTCGCCAAGTTAATCCATTGCTGTGGATCATGCAGCGTGCCTTTGTCGTAATCTGACAAAACCATCACACCATCATTAACCAGCAATGGCGTGACTTTGTCAGCCATCCCAACAGCGCTTTCTATGGTAAATCGGCTTTCAAAATCCATCCGTAGCAGTTGCTGATGCGCGCTGATAATGCGGGATTTTATGATGGTGGGGTGTTGTGAGGTTTGATGAAATGCACACTCAATGCTGACCGAACGCAGTCGCTCTTCTAACACCTGCGCGGCTTCATCCTGACCAGTAATGCCTGACAAACTGCAGTTGGCACCGAGTGAAGCAATATTCATCGCTACATTGGCGGCACCGCCCGGAATATCTTCCAATCGCTCAACATTCACTACTGGCACAGGCGCTTCAGGAGAAATACGCTTGGTTTTACCAAAATAGAAGCGGTCCAGCATCAAATCGCCTATTACGACGACATTGGCCTGCCGAAAATCCGGGAATGCATTTTTCATAACGTTTGATTTATTGATTAGAGAAAGCGGTTATTGTGCGGCTAAAAGTGGTTGCAGTCCATGCCAAACCATTTCCGGTGTCATTTCGGTCATACACACTGGTTCGCCATTGCGTGAGGCGGGTAACGGGCATTTGCGTTTATAGCATGGGGCGCAGTTAAACTCACTGACCAGATGCTGCTGATGTTTGCCATAGGTGCCAATCAGCGCTGTGTCTGTCGCACCATACAATGTTAACGCTGGTGTTCCGGCAACAGCAGCAAGATGTGCCAGTCCGGTATCACTGCACACCGCACCTGCCGAGTGGTGCATAATCGCCGCAATATCGTTCAGGCCTAAACGTGGTAACGCAAAAGCCATTGCATCAATTGAAGCGATCTGTTGAGCACGCAGATATTCTTCATTATTGCCGCACGGTAACAATACGGAATAACCTTCAGATCGCGCCTGTAAAACCAATTGCTGCCAGAAATTAATCGGCCAGAGCTTGGTCAGCCAGCTGGCATTGTGCACAAACATCAGATAACGCTCGGGTAAGGCAAACTCGAGCTCCGGTAACGGATATTTACTGAAATTCGCCGCATATTTGGCGGGTGTTTTGGGGAGTGGATAATCCAGTGCCTGTGACAGGATCTGCCGCATCCGATCCACGGCATGTTGCTGTGGATTAACCGTTATCGGGTATTGATAAGCCAGATGGGCCGGTCGTTCACGACAGGATTGTTTATCCAGACCATAGACCGGGCCGCGGCGTAACTTACTGACCAACGCGCTTTTCAGATTATTCTGCATATCAACGACAGCATCATAATCATCCAGATTCAGTTCACGATAGAACTGGCGTAGTTCACCACCGGTCAACGTTTGCCAGGCGGATTTCTTCCAACGCCGATGCGAGGTGGTGATGACTTTGCGAACATTGGGATGCCATTTTGGAACTTCAGCAAAGGCTTCATCCACCACCCAGTCAAATTCAATGCCGGGAAAGGCTTTGGCCGCATCGCTCAGCGCCGGTAAGGCATGCATTAAATCGCCCATGGAGGTGAGCTTGATGATTAATACTTTCATAAACGGAAAAATGCCTGATGGATTAACATCAAGCGTTTTGCAAAGTATTTAAAGACAATGGATTATGGCGATGCTGCTGCAAAATTTTCAGAAATGCATCGGGATTTTTAATCTGTGTCATTTCACCTTCACGAGGGAAAAGCTGATCCTGCAGGCGTGACAACCAGAAACGTAATGCTGCCGCACGACAAACCAGATTCCAATTGGACTTTTCGGCTTCATTGAGTTGCCGACGTTGTAGATAAGCGTTCATCAAACGCTGATAGCGTTCGTTATCAATCAACCCTTGTTCATTGACACACCAGTCATTGACCACTACGGCCAGGTCATAAATAAGGAATTCATCGCAGGCATAGTAAAAATCAATAATACCCTGCAGTTCATTGTCGACAAACAAGGCGTTATCGCGGAATAAATCCGAATGGGTGACACCCCACGGTAATTCCAGATCGCTGTAATGTTGTTGAAAATTCAGTTCTGCTTGAAGCATTTCTGCCTGTTCTGCAGACATATGTGGCAATAGTGTTTCAGCCATCGATTCACGCCAGTCAGCACCGCGTTGTGTTGCCCGGCGATGTTTAAACTTCTGTCCGACAAGATGCATTTGCGCCAGCATATCGCCGATGGCTTCACATTGACTTAGTGTGGCAAGTTCATCAACTGTATGTCCCGCCAGGCGCATAACAAGCGCTGCTGGACGACCGCATAAAGACTTGAGGTAATTTCCCTGTTTATCTTCGGCAGGATGCGCAGAGGGAATGCCATGCTTGAAGAAAAACGTCATGACTTCCAGGAAGTAATCCAATTCAGCGAATTCGTGCTGTTCGAACAGAGTAAGCACAAACTCGCCCTGATCGGTGGTCACAAAATAATTGGTATTTTCGATTCCAGCAGAAATGCCCTGATAATCAATCAGATTACCAACGGCATAATCGCCGAGGAACGCCATTAATTCATCGCGCCCGACTTCGGTATAAACAGACATGAAAATCTCAGTTAACGGGAGTTTTTGTTACCATTCCAACAAAATCCAGTTCGGCACTTCCGGATTGGCAAGGTTATGTTTTTGGGTTTCAAGTGAACCATCGCCATCAGTATCCATCAGGTAGTAGGATGGTCCGATATCCGGGGTGATTTTGATCATGTAAAGCTGACCGTTGGCGCGGTATTCTTCAATGGTACGATCTTCTTCCTGGATAATGGTGATTTCAGGTTCAATGCTTTCGCCATCCTGTAATGTAGGCGGCACAACAGGTGGTTCAGATAAATCAGGGCCCGCAGCCCCAGCCCAGGCACTTCCTGTGAACATTGCGCTGATTGCGCGTACAATGGCGAACGGTTTTAACATGACTTGGCTCCACTAATTTCCGATAAAGATAGCATTTCCGCTACGATGATAAAAGCAATCTGTTTGCCACTAATTTCAGGCCTTGTGAACTATGACTCAAACTGCACCACTTATACTTGTTGATGGCTCTTCCTACCTGTATCGCGCTTATCATGCGATGTACAAAGTAGACATGCGGAATTCAGCGGGTGAGCCCACTGGCGCCGTACGAGGCGTGACTTCTATGTTACGTCGGTTAGCGAAAGACTATCCAGAAAGTCACATTGCTGTGATATTTGATGCTAAAGGCAAAACCTTCAGGGATGAACTATTTGCCGAGTACAAGGCACAACGCCCACCAATGCCGGATGATTTACGTTTACAAGTACAACCGATCCATGACGTTATTCATGCGATGGGATTACCTTTGTTTTCAATCGAGGGCGTTGAAGCAGATGACGTTATCGGAACGCTCGCGCAAGAAGCTACAGCAAAAGGTTTGCATGTGGTGGTTAGCACTGGTGACAAAGATATGGCGCAATTGGTCAATTCTAATGTCACCTTGGTGAACACTATGACAGAGACCAAACTTGATATTGAAGGCGTCAAAGAAAAATTTGGTTTACCACCAGAGCTCATCATCGACTTATTAGCATTGATGGGCGATAAAGTTGACAACATTCCTGGCGTTCCCGGAGTTGGCGAAAAAACAGCATTAGCATTACTACAAAACCTTGGTGGTATAGAAGCCATATACAACAATCTTGATTCGGTAAGTACGTTGGATTTTCGTGGTGCCAAAAAGATGCCTGAGAAATTGGCTGAGCATAAACAAATGGCTGAATTAAGTTATCAGCTAGCGACCATTAAATGTGATGTTGAACTGCCGATTCATGTCGAAGATATTCAGAATAAACCTCAGGATAATGCCACTCTGTTGGAGCTTTTTGAAAAGCTGGAATTCCGCAGCTGGATTAATGAACTCAAAACCGGACACGATCCACGCTCAAATATAGTTAACGCCAGTCAGATTTCCGATAGTGTAGAAGCATCAACGATTGAAACCCATTACGAAACCATCTTGACTCAGCAGCAGCTGGATAGCTGGCTGGAAAAACTCAAAAAAGCTGAACTGTTTGCCTTTGATACCGAGACTACAAGCCTCAATTATCTGCAGGCACGGATTGTCGGTATGTCATTTGCCATCAAAGTTGGAGAAGCCGCTTATCTGCCGCTGGCCCATGATTATCCGGGCGCGCCGGATCAGCTGGATTTTGATGCCACGCTGGCTCTGATGAAACCATTACTGGAAGATCCCAAGGCCCTGAAAGTCGGTCAAAACCTCAAGTATGATCGGCATATTCTGCTGAATCATGGCATTGATTTGCAGGGCATCGCCCATGACACAATGCTGCAATCCTATGTGCTCGACAGCACCGCAACCCGCCATGATATGGATTCGCTGGCCGAAAAATATCTGAATCGCAGCACTATCCATTTTGAAGATATTGCCGGTAAAGGCAAAAAACAACTGACCTTCAATGAAATCGGTTTGGAAGAAGCTTCACCTTATGCCTGCGAAGATGCCGATATCACCTTGCAGCTACACAATATTTTGTGGCCAAAAGTTCAGGCGATTCCATCATTGGAAATAGTTTATCGTGAACTGGAAATGCCGTTGCTGCCGGTGCTGAATACGCTGGAACGTAATGGCGTGCATATTGATATCTTTATGTTGCAGCAGCAAAGCGATCAACTGGCGTTAGATATTGATCGGCTGGAAAAAGAAGCCCATGCCTCTGCCGGTACCAAATTTAATCTGGGTTCACCAAAGCAGCTACAGGAAATTCTTTACGACCAGCAACAGTTGCCGGTACGTAAAAAAACACCCAAAGGCCAACCCTCGACCGCTGAAAATGTGCTGCAGGAATTAGCTGATGATGGCTATGAGCTGCCGCAAATCATTATGCAATATCGCAGTTTAAGTAAGCTGAAATCCACCTACACCGACAAACTGCCACAACAGGTGAATCAACAGACTGGACGTGTGCACACCTCCTATCATCAGGCGGTGACTGCCACCGGGCGGTTATCGTCATCGGATCCGAACCTGCAGAATATTCCAATCCGTACTGAAACGGGTCGCAAAATCCGTGAAGCCTTTGTCGCCGGTAAAGGTTCCAAAATACTGGCGGCGGATTATTCGCAAATTGAATTACGCATCATGGCGCATTTATCCGGTGATAAAAGCCTGTTGACCGCGTTTGCCGAAGGTGAAGATATTCATCGCCATACCGCTTCTGAAATCTTTGGTGTGGAACCGGAAAACGTCACTGGCGATCAACGACGCAGTGCCAAAGCCATCAACTTCGGTTTGATTTACGGCATGTCAGCCCACGGACTTTCCAAACAACTTGGTATCGAACGTCATCAGGCCGCCAAATACATGGAAACCTATTTCGAACGCTATCCCGGCGTCAGAAAATACATGGACAATACCCGCGAGCAGGCCAAAAAGGATGGTTACGTCGAAACCATTTTCGGCCGACGTTTATATCTACCGGAAATCAACTCCAGTAACGGCCTGCGTCGCCAATATGCCGAACGCACCGCGATTAACGCGCCAATGCAGGGCAGCGCGGCAGATATTATCAAACGCGCGATGATTTCAATTCATGACTGGCTGCTCGAAGCCGATACCGGTATTCGCATGATTATGCAGGTACACGATGAATTGGTTTTTGAAGTGCCAGACGATCAGCTTGATTTGGCTAAAACCGAAATTGAGCAGTTTATGATTCAAGCAGCTGATCTCGAAGTGCCATTAGAAGTGGGGATTGGAGTTGGGGATAATTGGGAACAGGCGCATTAGCTGGATTATTAACCACAGAGACACAGAGGACACTGAGGCTATAAAAGCAATTTATCCGCAGATTACGCAGATGGGCGCAGATTGTTAGATAGAAGTTAAGAAAGGATTTAGAAAAGGGCATAGATCCCAGAGGCTTCCCTTGAATCCCCTTTTGTGTTGCCGGAAAAAATGGTTATCGCAGGATTAGAAATCGGAATGTTTGAGCGAAGCGAGTTTTTTCGATTTCCCTGCGATGGCCATTTTTTTCGGGGAGCCGCAGGCCAACACAAGGGGTGCATTTTCTTTTGGTTCGTTTTCTTTGGGCAAGCAAAGAAAATGAACTCGCCCTCAGGCGAAATTATGCTTTAAGTTCATTTTGCCTATTTAAGCTGATCTTTCGCTCTCGCGAGTCAGGGGCTTGCGTGCCCAAGCCCCTAACAACCCAAGGGCACCCCTTGTGCTGGCCTGCGGCTCCACTGCGTTGCACGATTTATCTGGGGATTGGCCAAAACTCGCTGCGCTCAGACACTGACCAATCCTTATCCAGATAAACCTGCGCTACTCGTCAGCACAAAAGGGGATTTAGGGGCGGCCTCTGAGCTTTGTGTTCGCATATCTTTTCTTTTATATTTCTCTCTAAGAAATCTTCGTCCATCTGCGTAATCTGCGGATAAATCGCTTTTAACTCTCCGTGCCCTCTGTGCCTCTGTGGTTAATCTCAAGAACGCTTCTTAGCCCGAGGATGCGCGGCATCATAAACCTTCGCCAAGTGCTGAAAATCCAGATGGGTATAGACTTGCGTTGTGCTGATATCCGAGTGTCCCAACAACTCCTGCACGGCTCTCAAGTCACTGCTGGATTCAAGCATATGTGAGGCAAACGCATGCCGTAGCCGATGCGGATGAACGTGTTCGGAGATACCGTGTTTTTTACCCCAGAAAGCCAGGCGTTGCTGGATGGAACGTACACCAAGGCGCTTGCCTTGTTGCGTGGTAAACAATGCTGGTTGTTGATACAGACCGTTCTGATCCCGTTTATCGAGCCAGACTTTCAATGCATCAATCGCTGTACGACCAATTGGCAGAATCCTTCCTTTATTACCTTTACCGGCGATGACATGTACTAGTTGCTGGCCAAAATCGACATCACGTAAATCCAATGCTGCCAGCTCTGCCAGACGCAGGCCAGAGGAATAGAATAATTCCATAATTGCCCGATCCCGACAGGCGACAAAAGTGTCAGCCGGTGTACTATCAAGCAATGAATTCATTTGGTCTACATCGAGGGTTTTTGGTAAACGTTTTTCGGCTTTGGGTGCCTGCACCGATTGCGCCGGATTATGATCGACCAGGCCTTCTTTGAGCAGATAGCGATAAAAACTGCGAACGGCTGAAAGTAAACGGTGAATACTGCGGGCACCTAAACCTTTTCGATGCAGGCGGGCAATAAACAGACGAATATCTGCCGGTTTAAGAAGTTGCCAATCGGTAAAGGATTGTTGTTGGCAATATTCAATTAATTGCTGACAATCACGCTGATAATTGAGTACGGTATGCGGCGAAACCCGGCGCTGTTGCTCCAGATACTGCAGAAAATCCTGCAGCGGTGTTTGCAGCTCAGCTGTCATTCTGGCCGTGGCAGAAACGGCGCAGCAGACGCATAAACACTTCACCGAGAAAGCTCAGATATTCAGTGCCCATATCGGCATGAAAGCGGTTGGCATCACTGCTGGCAATCGCCAGTAAACCGGCACAGGGCTCGTGTCCTAAAGGTAAACAGGCCACCGAATGCACTTCATCGGCTTTGTCACCGAACAGTAATTGTTTCTGCGCTTTGGTCAGTCGGCCACAAACCGGTAGCTGCTTGCCCAGAATATGATCAAATGCTTTCAGTTGGCTGTCATCAGCATGCAGTTCGACGATGTTACCTTCGACTGGCGGTAATTTTGGTTTTTGATCGCCACTGTAAAACAGTCTTAACGACACTTCGTCAGCCGAGAATTCTTGCTGTAATTGTTGCATCAACGTTGCCAGCAGGCTGTGCATGTCCTGACAGTCCATCAGTCGCAGACAGAGTTGATGGACTCGCTGCTGTAATTCAGCATTGCTATGCGCATTATCGATTAATGCATGCAACTGTTCATGCAGATGCTGATTTTTCTGGCGTAATTGCTGACGTTGGCGCTGTGCCAGCGAAATAGTGCCTTCAGGTGTGTTTTCGAATTCCAGCTCGGACAATAAATCCGGCTGATCGATTAAAAAATCTGTGTGCTGACGTAAAAATTCACTGACCTGCTCAGCGCTTACAGATTGTTGAGTGTTGCCCACGCAATTTCTCCATCAAATACATGTTGTGCTGGTCCGGTCATCCATACGGAAGAATTTTCATCCGGCCAGCTGATTTCTAATGTGCCGCCCGGCAGTAAAACACTGACCTGACGTCCAAGTATTCCGCGACGAATCCCACTGACCACTGCCGCACAGGCTCCGGTACCACAAGCCGTTGTCTCAGCAGAGCCACGTTCATACACCCGCAATTTAATATGCTCGTGATCTATCAGCTGCATAAACCCGACATTGACCCGTTCCGGAAACTGCTGATGGTTTTCAATTTTAGGTCCCAACTCGCTGACAGGCGCGGTGGTCACATCATCAACCAATAAAACCGCATGGGGATTGCCCATTGATAATGCAGCAATTTCCACCTGATGTCCTGGTTCCACCGCCAGCATATAGGTATTACTCTGCTCAGCCACGTTAAATGGGACTTGTTCTGGCGAGAAGCGAGGTTTTCCCATATCAACACAGACCTGACCATCGGCCTGCAAGGTGGGATAAATCACGCCGGAAGCCGTTTCAACTGCAATTGAATCCTTGGTGGTAAGGCCATTGTCACGTACATATCTGGCAAAACAACGTGCGCCATTACCGCATTGAGATACTTCGCCGCCATCGGCGTTAAAAATCCGATAACGAAAATCGACATCGTTAAGGTCACTGTTTTCTACCAGCAATAACTGATCACAGCCGATACCGATATGTCGGTCCGCCATAAAACGAATTTGCTCAGTGGTCAGCTGCACAGACTGATTGATGGCATCAATCACCACAAAATCATTACCAAGGCCATGCATTTTGCTGAATTTCAACATAGGATTAATCCTGCAATACCTGCTCACCTGCATAAAGGCTTTCAACCGACTCGCGTTGACGCGCCACATGCATATTTGTTCCATCGACCATAATTTCAGCGGCCCGCGGACGCGAGTTATAATTGGAACTCATGGTAAAACCATACGCCCCAGCAGAGCGAATCGCCAGTAAATCTCCGCTTTGAATCGCCAGACTGCGATCCTTGCCTAAAAAGTCACCGGTTTCACAGACCGGACCGACAATATCAAATTCCTGTTCAGCTTCATCCTGACGGGGTTTGACGGCTTCAATCGCCATCCAGGATTGATACAATGCCGGGCGTAATAAATCATTCATTGCCGCATCGACAATAGCGAAGTTTTTGGCTTCTGTGGCTTTGATATATTCCACTTTCGTCAGCAACACACCGGCATTACCTGCAATTGCCCGACCGGGTTCCAGCATGATTTCCAGATCACGATCTTTTAATAAAGCCTGCATTGCTTTGGCATATTCAGCTGGAGTTGGCGGTTTTTCATCACGATAACAAATCCCCAGTCCGCCGCCGATATCGAGATGTTTTATATGAATACCCTGCTCTGCCAACGCATCAATCAACGCTAACACTCGTTCCAGAGCATCAACGAAGGGTGAAACAGAGGTCAGTTGGGAGCCAATATGGCAATCCACACCAATCACTTGCAGATTTGGCAAAGAAGCTGCCTGCTTATACACCGCCAGCGCATCATCAATGGCAATGCCAAATTTGTTTTCTTTCAGGCCAGTGGAAATATATGGATGGGTTTGCGCATCGACATCCGGATTGACACGAATGGAAATCGGAGCCGTTTTTTTAAGACTGACGGCCACATCACTGATACGTTGCAACTCAGGGATCGATTCCACATTAAAACAGCGAATACCGGTTTTCAAAGCATAACCAATTTCTTCAGCGGTTTTACCAACACCGGAAAACACTGTTTTCTCCGCTTGACCACCTGCGGCGATGACGCGAGCCAATTCACCGGCAGACACAATATCAAAACCTGATCCCAGTCTGGCCAACACATTCAGCACCGCCAGATTAGAGTTAGCTTTGACCGCATAACAGACCAAATGCGGATAAGCACTGAATGCATCATCAAAGGCTTTCCAATGCTGTTCGAGTGCAGCTCTGGAATACACATAAGTAGGAGTGCCAAATTGCGCCGCCAAATCAATTAAAGATTGCTGCTCGGCATGCAACTCTCCATGTTTTTGAGTGAAATAATCCTGCATTTTTTAGGCAACCTTCACAGTATTAGCGTTTCCTTCAGGCAGATATAAATCACCCTTTAGGCCGCATGAGGTCAGTATTCCTATGGTACACAGGATGATCGCCAGAGTTTTCCAGCCAGAAATTTTTCGCATGATGTCTTCCCCGATGCTGTAAAGGCAGGCAGTATACACAGGAATACTGGCAACTGACCCACATTGGAAACTAGAATTTATTATTTAACTTACATATTATAAGTGCATTTAAAATTAGCTTTATATTAAGGAATAGCGTCCTGTAATGGCAAATATGACAGCACCAATCAGACTAAGCGGTCTTGCAAGACGACTTGTAAGTGAAGGGTTGCTGAGTGAGGAGCAGGCACAGACTGCTCAGGTTACGGCTAAACAGGCTTCACAATCTTTTGTGACCTATCTGGTCAATAACAAACTGCTTGATAGTGATGTTATCGGTGCCATTGCCTCTCAGGAATTTGGCGTTCCTTTATTTGACCTGGACAGTATGAATATGGAACTTGCGCCTACCAGCCTGTTCCAGGAAAAACTCATCCGTCAGCATAATGCCCTACCGTTGTTTCAACGTGGTAAACGTCTTTATGTGGCCGTGTCCGATCCTACCAATCTTCAGGCCCTGGATGAATTCCAGTTCAACACTGCTCTGAATACTTACCCTGTTCTGGTCGATGAACAGAAATTATCCGTCACCATCGAAAAAGCACTGGATAACAAAAACCAGGTTCTGGATGATTTTGATGATGCTGAGCTAGATGATATTGATCTGGGGCCGGATGATGATGCTGATCGTGGAGCTGAACTCACTGAAAAAAATATTGATGACACTCCGGTCGTCAGATTTATCAACGGTATTCTGACTCAGGCGATCAAAGCCGGTGCCTCGGATATTCACTTTGAACCCTACGAGAAAAAATATCGTGTTCGGGTGCGTATTGATGGCATCCTCCATGAAACCAAAACGGCACCCGTAGTGCTTGGCGGACGTATTGCTGCGCGGCTGAAAGTCCTGTCTAGAATGAATATTGCTGAACGTCGGGTCCCCCAGGATGGCCGGATGCGATTGAAAATTTCCAAATCCAAAGCCATCGATTTTCGTGTCAGCACCTGCCCGACCCTGTTCGGCGAAAAAATCGTACTGCGTATTCTGGACCCTACTAGCGCCCAATTAGGTATTGATGCATTGGGTTATGAGGAAGATCAGAAAAAAATCTTTCTTGAGACCATGCATAAACCCTATGGCATGGTGCTAGTCACCGGTCCAACAGGTAGTGGTAAAACCGTTTCCTTGTATACCGCTTTAAATATTCTCAACACTGACGATCGAAATATCTCTACAGCAGAAGACCCTGCAGAGATAAATCTGCCGGGTATCAATCAGGTCAATGTACATCCGCAGATCGGGCTGGGGTTTACTGAATGTTTAAGAGCCTTCTTACGTCAGGATCCTGACGTAATCATGGTGGGTGAGATCCGCGATCTGGAAACCGCTGAAATTGCCATTAAAGCTGCGCAGACTGGTCATATGGTGTTTTCAACGCTACATACCAATGACGCTCCACAAACATTGACCCGCCTCGCCAATATGGGTGTGCCGGCGTTTAATATCGCTTCCGCTGTAACCTTGATTATTGCCCAGCGTCTGGCGCGTCGCCTGTGTCAGCATTGTAAAACCGTGGAACCGTTACCAAAAGAAACGCTGATCGAAGAAGGTTACACACCGGAGCAAATTGCGACAGATTTCAAAGTTTACCGTGCTGTAGGTTGCGATCAATGCACCGAGGGGTATAAAGGTCGTGTTGGTATCTATCAGGTAATGCCAGTCTCGGATGCAATGGGAAGAATGATTATGGAAGGCGGTAACTCCATGCAACTGGCGGATCAGGCAAAAGCTGAGGGTATTGCAGATTTACGAGCTTCCGGTTTGAAAAAAGTCATGGCCGGATTA
This sequence comes from Methylophaga sp. UBA4204, assembly GCF_002379485.1. Classification (NCBI taxonomy): domain Bacteria; kingdom Pseudomonadati; phylum Pseudomonadota; class Gammaproteobacteria; order Thiotrichales; family Piscirickettsiaceae; genus Methylophaga; species Methylophaga sp. UBA4204. Next base: position 20,052 of record NZ_DFTU01000068.1, read on the forward strand.
ACCAGCTTGGAAGAGATTAACCGCGTCATTAAGGAATAAACCGTGGCCACAGCAGCTAAAGCTAAACTTAAACCTAAAAAAGCCGAATTACCGACCCTGTTTATCTGGCAAGGAACAAATAAAGCCGGCCGCAAGGTTAAAGGTGAACAGGCCGGTGAAAGTATTCAGGCCGTTCGGGCAGATTTACGCCGTCAAGGTATTATGCCGGACAAAGTACGTCGTAAACCCAAGGATTTATTTGCTCCACGCAAACCCAAAATCAAACCGGCTCACATAGCCATCTTCAGCAGAATGCTGGCCACCATGATGTCTTCGGGTGTGCCGATGATGCAATCACTGCAAATTATTGGCGAAGGCCATGAAAATGCCAGTATGCAGGAAATGATTCTGGCAATTAAAGCCGATGTTGAATCAGGCACTAGTCTGGCGGAGTCATTAGCGAAATTCCCATTATATTTTGATGATCTGTATATCAGTCTTATCAACGCCGGTGAACAGTCCGGTACGCTGGAAGCCTTATTGCACGAGATCGCGACATATCAGGAAAAGACTGAAGCACTGAAATCGAAGATTAAAAAAGCGCTGGTTTATCCAACTGCCATCATGGTAGTAGCGTTTATTGTGACGGCGATTTTGATGATCTTTGTTATCCCACAGTTCCAGGCTTTATTTACCGGGTTTGGTGCGGACCTGCCTGGCCTTACTAAAATGGTCATCAGCATTTCCCAGGTATTTCAGGATTACTGGTGGTTAATTTTCGGCAGCATTATTGGCTCGGTGATGGGCTTTATGGCAGCACAACGCCGCTCTCGCAAGGTTCAGCATTTTATGGATCGTATGTTATTAAAACTGCCGGTTATTGGTGATGTATTAACAAAAGGTGCAATTGCACGTTTTGCTCGCACATTTTCAGTTATGTTCAAAGCCGGTGTGCCAATGGTGGAAGCGATGACCTCGGTAGCAGGTGCCACGGGTAATATCGTCTATAACGAAGCCACTTTGGAAATGCGTGATGATGTCTCAACCGGTACCCAATTAAATAAAGCCATGACCGATACCGAGCTGTTTCCTAATATGGTGATTCAGATGGTTTCCATCGGTGAAGAATCGGGTTCTTTGGATGCGATGCTGGCGAAAGTCGCAGATTTTTTCGAACGTGAAGTCGATGATGCTGTTGATAATATGACCGCGTTGATGGAGCCGTTTATCATGGCCTTCCTGGGTGTATTGATCGGTACACTGGTTATTGCCATGTACTTGCCGATTTTCAAACTCGGCGCTGTCGTTTAATCCTATGTCGCTAATTTATCTGCTGGAAACCTCCAGCATTTTTTTTATTGCCAGTATTTTCATTCTGGGATTACTGGTCGGTAGCTTTCTCAATGTAGTCATTCACCGACTGCCGCTGATGATGCAGCGTGAGTGGGCCCAACAGTGCCATGAATTGATTGGAACATCTGAACCTGAGACAGATGAACTTACGTTAAGCAAACCGCGTTCTCGCTGTCCGCATTGCGGTCATGCGATTACTGCATTGGAAAATATTCCGGTAATCAGTTATCTCGCTCTGAAAGGTCGTTGCAAGGAATGCAAAGCGCCAATATCCAAACGCTATCCGCTGATCGAATTATTCACTGCAGTGATCTCGGCGGTGGTGGCATGGCACTTTGGTTTCAGCATTGCCGTAGTAGGTGGATTACTGTTGAGTTGGGCTCTGCTCGCTTTGACCTTTATCGATGTTGATCATCAACTGTTGCCAGACAGCATTACTTTACCCTTATTGTGGTTAGGCCTCAGCTTTAACCTGTTTGCTACCTATACCGATATTAGCTCTGCCGTTATTGGTGCTATTGCCGGTTATCTGGCGCTCTGGCTGGTGTATCACGCCTTTCGTTTGGTCACAGGTAAGGAAGGCATGGGCTATGGTGATTTTAAGCTGCTGGCAGCCTTGGGAGCCTGGATGGGTTGGCAGGCATTGCCAATGATTATTTTATTATCCTCTTTAGTCGGTGCAGTGGTTGGTATCAGCCTGATTTTGTTAAAACAACAGCATCGGGATATTCCCATTCCATTTGGTCCTTATCTGGCAGCAGCCGGCTGGCTGGCGCTGATATGGGGCGACACTCTGAGTACCGCATATCTGAATTGGAGCGGATTAAGCTGAGATGGTGTTTCGGGTTGGCCTAACCGGCGGCATTGCATCAGGCAAATCAACTGTCTCAACATTATTTGCAGATCTGGGCGTTACCGTTATTGATGCCGATATTATTGCCCGCGAACTGAGCCAGCCTGGTACAACCCAATACCAGGAAATTGTTGAGCAGTTTGGCAATCATTACGTACTTGCAGATGGTCAGTTAAACCGACCAGCATTACGTAAGATGCTGTTCTCGGATGCTGCAGCCAAAAAAACGCTTGAACGGATCCTGCATCCAGCAATTCGCCAACAACTGTTACATCAGGCAGAAAATGCCAAAGGCCGTTACTGTATTCTGAGTGTACCGTTATTAGTTGAAGCCAGGATGCAGTCGTGCGTGGATCGTATTTTGGTCGTTGATGTGGATTACCAAACTCAACTCACCCGTCTGCAAATCCGAGACAATCTAACCATTGAAGAAGCTGCTCAACATCTTGCGGCTCAATCAAACCGCGAACAGCGATTGCAATGTGCTCACGATATCATCGACAATAGTGATGGAATTGAAAAATTGAAATTTCAGGTTACTCAACTGCATGCGTTATATTGTCAGCTGGCAGAGACGACGCAAAATTAATCCTGGTCATCAAGCTGACCTTATGTAAATGATAAAAACACACTATGTCCGACGTTATCACATACGAACAACCACTGAATGAACGCATAAGAACATTCCTGAGATTGGAATTTCTGTTGGCGCGCGTGGATTATGCCATTCAGCATGATGATGAAATGAGTCATCGTGAAGCCATTGATGCCATGTTGAGTATGTTGCAGGTATTTGAGCGTGGCGATATGAAGTCCGAAGTGACCAAGGAAGTTGAACGGCTGATTACCAATTTGTCAGCGTTGGAAAACTCGCCCGGTGTTGATAAAGACACATTGGATGCATTACTTGCAGAGTTGGATCAGACACTCGATGCCTTGCAGATTCGTAAAACGTCAATTGGTCAGGTTTTAAAAGAAAATGAATTTCTTTACAGCATCCGTCAGCGATCCAGCATTGCCGGCGGCACCTGTGATTTTGATTTACCTGCCTACCATTACTGGTTACAACATTCCTCTGTTGAGCAACGCCAGCAACAATTAAATTACTGGCTGGAACAGTTTGTAGCAGTACGCGGAGCGATTAATATTTCGCTGCAACTGATTCGTGGCAGTGCCGGTTTCAGTGGTGCTCAAGCAGAGAAGGGATTTTATCAACGCAGCCTGGACAGTAATCTGCCAACCCAATTAATTCGGGTTCGTATTCCGTCAAGCACGCCTTATTACCCAGAAATAAGTGGTGGCAAACACCGTTTCACGGTGCGGTTTATGACGTTTGATATTAATCAACGTCCCCAACAAATTAATGATGATGCGGATTTTCAGCTTAGCTGTTGCACGATGTAATTATGGTATTGAAAGTAAATTGTCCCCAATGTGGACGTAAAGTTGAATGGATTGATGACAACAAATGGAAGCCGTTCTGCTGTGAGCGCTGTAAATTAATTGACTTGGGTGAATGGGCAGCGGGAAATCACCGCATACCTGGAGAGCCGGTTATTGATCCTGAAGACGATCCCAACTCATTTCATTAACGATTGCTGTTGCTCAGTATTTACTACCTGCCAGCCTGTAAACGAGCACTAGCTGCTAAACAAGGTAGAAATTAGTTAACCGCTCAATAATCTGCATATTTGCAGCGGGAAATTCCCTGCCCGATAATTCAGCTAAGGGACACCACACTAATGGCTGTCCTTCCTTGCCCGTTGCATCACCGGAAAACTCGGTCACTAACCAGACATCAAGCTCAACCTGCAACTCTGGATAGTCATGAACTATCTGCATTAAGGGTTCAGCCTGCTCAACCTGTAAACCGACCTCTTCGTAAATCTCCCGTTGCACAGCCTCTAACCGGGTTTCATTGGCTTCACGCTTACCGCCAGGAAATTCCCACAGATCACCTTGATGCTGATGCGCATGACGGCGTGCAATTAAAACCTGTTCATCATTATTAAGAATAATCGCAACAGCGACTTGTAGACGTTTTTTCATCAATCAATTTTTCAATACGAATAGCGTGCCGCAGTATGGACATAGCACTTCACCATGACTTTTGATTTCAAGATATACCCGTGGATGGGCATTCCATGCCGGCATATCCGGCATGGGACAGCTGATGGGTAAATCTTTTTTGCTCACTTCATAGCGTCGCTGTGTACAGGCTTGTTTGCTCTCTGACATAACGCGCTACTCCTCAATTAAATTGGTAAGGCGAGCATCCGATCCAGCGCCAGTTTGGCTTCTTTGGCAGTCACCGGATCCACTGACACCTGATTCACCACATGACCTTCCACCAAGTTTTCCAATACCCATAACAAATGCTGCGGATCAACACGGAACATGGTTGAACACATACAGACAGTGGGCGACATAAAATGCACCGATTTACCCTGGTCCTGGAAACGTTCATGTAAACGGTTCACCAGATTCAATTCGGTACCCACCAACCAGCGCGTGTTAGGTTCACTGTTGGCGATCGTGTTCACTATATATTCAGTGGAACCGACATAATCTGACTTCTGACAGACTTCAAAACTGCACTCCGGATGAGAGATGACTTTGGTTTCCGGATATTTTTCCAGAAAGTTATCAATTTGTTGTGGTTGAAACATCTGGTGAACTGAACAGAAACCTTTCCATAAAATGATTTTAGCTTTTTTCAATGCTTCCGGGGTCAAACCACCAAGAGGCTTATCAAAATCCCAAACGACCATTTCTTCGAGTGGAATACCCATTTTATAACCGGTATTACGACCAAGGTGTTGATCGGGGAAAAACAGGACTTTTTCGCGCTGAGCAAATGCCCAATCCAAAACATGGGGGGCATTGGTTGACGTACAGACAATGCCACCATGTTTGCCACAGAAGGATTTCAGATCTGCAGCAGAATTGATGTAAGTGATCGGTGTGATCATTTCATCTGGATCAAGTACTTCACTCATTTCCTGCCAAGCGCGATCAACATTTACTCGATTCGCCATATCTGCCATAGAACAACCAGCTGCCAGATCGGGCAAAATCGCGATTTGATCAGGACGGGAAAGAATGTCCGCTACTTCCGCCATAAAATGCACGCCGCAAAACACGATGTACTGAGCGTCTGATTCGGCAGCATTGCGTGACAGTTTTAGCGAATCACCTGAAAAATCCGCATGTTTGAAAACTTCATTACGCTGGTAGTGATGCCCCAGAATAACCAAATCATCGCCCAATTTCTGTTTAGCGGCAGCTATACGTTGATCGCATGCCTCATCATCAATTGAGAAGTATTGTTCAAACGGGATTGCCGTTGTTGCTAGTTTTGTAGCCACTTCGCTTTCCTCTTAAATCCGCTATTGCTTTTTTGCTCAGACTTCTGCTGTTGGCACTTTACGCAGACGAATATTCAATTCTTTAAGCTGTTCATCACTGACCGGGCTTGGTGCATTGGTTAACAGGCAAGCCGCTGACTGTGTTTTCGGGAATGCCATTACATCACGGATCGATGCTGAGCCCGTCATTAACATCGCCAGGCGGTCCAAACCAAATGCCAAACCACCATGTGGTGGACAGCCATATTTCAATGCCTGTAACAGGAAGCCAAATTTCTCTTCCGCTTCTTCAGCAGGAATACCCAGCATTTCAAATACTTTCTGCTGCACATCTGTTTTATGAATACGAATCGAACCGCCGCCCAATTCAGTACCGTTTAATACCATGTCATACGCACGGGACAAGCACTTGCCCGGATCGTTGCTTAATAAATCAATATCTGACTCACGTGGCGCAGTGAAGGGATGATGTAAGGCATACCAACGTTGCGTTTTGTCATCCCATTCAAACATCGGGAATTCAACCACCCATAACGGGCGCCAACCATGTTCAACCATATCTAAATCATGGCCAATTTTGACACGTAAAGCACCCAAAGATTCATTCACAACAGAAGCTTTATCGGCACCAAAGAAAACAAGGTCACCGGTTTCAGCTGCCGTTCTTTGCAAAATCGCATCAACCACATCATCGGGTAGGAATTTCAGAATAGGTGATTGCAAACCTTCCCGGCCAGCAGCAAGATCATTCACTTTAATGTAAGCCAGACCTTTTGCACCGTAAATGCTGACAAATTTGGTGTAATCATCAATTTCTTTACGGCTTAATGAGTTACCACCCGGAACGCGTAAAGCAGCCACACGTCCATTTTCATCATTGGCTGGTGCAGAGAAGACTTTAAAATCAACTCCCTGCATCAAATCACTTACATCAACGAGTTCCAATGGAATTCGCAGATCCGGTTTATCACTGCCATAACGGTCCATAGCATCCGCATAGGTCATTCTTGGGAAAGGATTCGGTAACGGTTGCTCTAATACATTGGCAAACAGGTCGCGGATCATTTCTTCCATCAATTGCATTAAATCCTCTTCTTCAACAAAAGAGGTTTCAATATCCAATTGCGTGAATTCCGGCTGACGATCAGCACGCAAATCTTCATCGCGGAAGCAACGAACAACCTGGTAATAGCGATCCATACCAGCCACCATCAGCAGTTGTTTAAATAACTGTGGCGACTGTGGCAATGCAAAGAAATCTCCTGGATGAGTACGACTTGGGACCAGATAGTCGCGCGCGCCTTCCGGGGT